>JBOHKJ010000045.1:0-12087 GCA_050728975.1 Kiloniellales bacterium
GATCCTGAGGCCGCCCCAGTGGCGGCCGGCGACGACGATGGGTGCCGAGACGTCCTTCATCATCGCGAAGCTTCCGCCGCCCATGTCGCGGCGATAGGCCTGCAACAGGAAAGGCTCGCGACTGCGGCCGGCGGCGAGGCCGACCCGATCGTCGAAAAGACGCCGGTTGCGGCAATTGGCGGCGTTCCAGGCGACGTCCTTGCCCTGTGTCTTCGAGAACTTTCGGTTGTGGGTCGGGAGATAGCCCTGTTCGTCGACCGCGGCGCAGAAGACGATCCGTGGGTCGAGGTCCAGGATCTGCTCCTGGACCGCCGGCAGATGGCGGTCGGTGAAATCGGTGAAGCGCGCCATCAATTGCTCGGGATTGCTTCCTGGGATTGGCCGGTATCCGTGGTCGAAGAGGTCGTCCAGGGAGATTTCCCCGCGGGCCAAGCCTTCCTCGAAGATCCGGGAGATCTCCGCCGCCGTCCGGCGCGCCGCCTCGATGAAAGGAGTATCGACCGTCTTGACGCCGGTCTGGGCGGTGAGAGCGATCAGCCGTTCGCTCGATTTGGTGAGCCGGTTCAGGCGGTCACGGGCCTGGGCAAGGCGCCCGCTGGTGCCCTCGACCTCGTCGTTCATCGCGGTCACCGAGGACTGGACCTCGCTGCAGCGCCGGTCGATGCTACTGGCCGAGCTCGCGATCCCACCGACCTCGCGGGCGATCCGCGACAAGATGTCGCCGACCGTGTCCACCGCCATGCCGATGGTCTGGGTTCCGTCTTCGACCTTGGCGGCAGTTTCGGCGCTGGCCGTTCCCTGGCTCAAGAGCGTCGCGACCTGATCGCCCAGGGACTTCAGAGTCCCGTCGATTTCGGCCGTGGCCTCCGCGGTTTCGCGCGCCAGTTGCTTGACCTCGCCAGCCACGACTCCAAAGCCCCGTCCGGCGGCGCCGGCACGGGCGGCCTCGATGGTCGCATTGAGAGCCAGGAGGTTGGTTTGACGCGCAATGGCGTTGATGGTCTGCGCGACTTGACCGACCTTGTCGAGCGCCGAGCGCAGCCCGTTTACCTGGCTTTCGATCGTCGTGACGGCGCGCACCAGCGCGGCGACGTCGGACAGCGAGGCCTCGATCGTCGCTCGCGATCTCGCCAGATCGGAAATGGCCTGGCCGGCGGTTTCCTTCGCGTCCTGGGCTGCGCTGGCGATGCCCTGGCTGCCCTCGGCCATCGCGGTTGCCGCGCCGCTCATGTCCTTGAAGCTGCGACTCTGCTTCTGGGCAAGCAGGGCCATGTCCTCGACCGCGCCGGCAACGTCGGCAATCTCGATGCCGAGTCCCCCGGCCTCCTGTGCCAGGCCCTCGACGAGGGTGTGATCGACGTCCAAGCCTCGCGCGCTTGCGGTCATACCCAACTCCGGTCGATGCAGCGCCCGGCAAATATGATGGACGCAAGACAGTATCGGTCAGGGGTAGGGGAATAAGCTTAACTGCACCTTAAGGTGCGGGCGCATTCCGGGCCTGAAGAGCTGGGATGCGGCTCAGGGCCGGCCGAGGGTGGTGAAGCCGGGCTCGCCCCTGGCGGCAAGGCGCGCCGCCAGCGCTTTCCAGGGTTCGACCGCCACCAGCATGTGATGAGCGTTGGCATGGAGAATCCGCTCGCCGTCGAGCGCGATCGCCACATGCCCGGCCATAAAGATCAGCTCGCCGCGCTGGGGTAGCTTCGCGCTGTCCCAAGGCCGCTTGCCGAAGGCGAGCTCCTGGACGTCGGTATCGCGCGGGCAAGCGAGCCCGGCACGCTTGAGCGCCAGCTGCACCAGGCCCGAGCAGTCTAGGCCGCCGGCGCCCTTGCCGCCCCAGAAATAGGGTACGCCGAGAAACAGCGCGGCGGCCGCGACATAATCCGGCACGACGTCGTTCAGCGGCGCCAGATGGCGGCCGACCAGGAAACCGCCGCCCTCGAGCTCGACGAACATCTCGCGCACACCAACGACGGCGACCGCGCCGAGGAAGCTCAGCCGCGCTGTCGGCGGCGCCTTCAGCTTGGGCTCGGGATAGAGCCAGGTCTCGCGCACGATGACCCGGTGCGTCGGCTCATGGACTTGGGCCGATAGCGCGGCGGCGGGCAGATAGCCGACGTAATCGTCGGCGCGGTTCTGCACCCAGGCCCAGCCGTCGCGTTCCTCGAAGAGCGTCACGACCTCGCCGCGCAGCAGTTGGGTGTCGGTCGCGGAAGTTGCGTCGGGCGTTCTCTTGAGGTCGACCAGGCCCGCGACGACTTGCGCTGGCGTACCGGCGACGAAGCGCGGTCGCTCGACCCTGCCGCGCAAGCTTTCGCCTGCCAGATCGTCGCGTAGCGGGTTGAAGCGCGGATCGGTCTCACCCATCGGAGCCATCTCGTCTACCGGCGCGCCGGCTGCTCAGTGCGGCTTGGCCTTGTCGTCGCGCTCTTCCAGCAGCCTGGCGCGCGCCTCCTCGATCTCCCGTTCGCGCAGATAGTCGTCGGTGGAGCGCACAAGCGGACGCGGCTTCCCGGCAAAGGGATCGCCGCCCAGCTCGAACTGCGCAACGACACGACAGTCGTTGCACATCATGATCCGCTCGGACTGGTCCTGGGATTGGAACATGGAATGCTTACCGGCGAGTTGCTCGGCGATGCGATCGATGGAGGCCCTGACCCCGAAGGGCTTGCCGCAGCGGATACAATTGAAGGGCTCGGCCTCGTTCAGCTTCACCGCCTCCATTGCCGTAGCGGTGAAATTGAGGCGTGGGATCAGCGAGATAACCTTCTCGGGGCAGGTGACCTTGCAGAGTCCGCACTGGATGCAAGCCTCTTCCTTGAAGCCGAGCCAGGGACGGTCTGCGGCGTCGACCAGCGCTCCGGTCGGGCAGGCGCCGACGCAGGCCAGGCAAAGCGTGCAGCCTTCGGCCCGAACCGTGACCTGGCCGAAGGGCGCGCCGGCCGGCAGCGGCAGGAAGTCGACCGGTTGCGGCGCATTCTCGTGGAGCGCGCCGAGCGCGAGGCGGGTGCGCGCCCGTTTGCCGCCGAGCGGCACGAAGTCGCCCACCGTCGGCGGCGCCTTCGATTCCAGCCCGTAGAGCGTCTCGGCGACAGCGTCAGGGTCGTCCTGGTCCAGGAGATGAACGCGGCCGCCACCGAAGCCGAGCCCCTCCAACACCGTCTCGGTGAGACCGATCTGGCTGGCGAGGCTCGTCAGCTCCTGGCGCTTCTCGGGCCCGGCAAGGATCGCAATGCCATCGGCGCCATAGGCGAAGGCAGCGGCGAGGAAGTCGAGCCCGACCTGAGTCACTTCATTCAGCCCGAAGGGTAGGACGCGCGCCGGCAGGCCGCGGCCGTGGCGCGCGATCAGCGAGATCATCTCGGCGCCCCAACGCTGATCGTAGAGCAGCAAGAGCGGCGCCCTGCCGCCGGCTGCGGCATAGGTTTTCAGAAGCATGCGCAGGCGTTCGTAGAGGCTATTGGCGGCCGGCAGCTGGTAGGTCGCGGCACCGGTCGGGCAGACGCTGGCGCAATTGCCGCAGCCGGCACAGATCTGGGCGTCGATCGCCACTGTGTCGCCGGCTGGCTCGATCGCCGAGGTCGGGCAGACATCGAGGCAGCGCGTGCAGCCAATCTTGCGGCTGCGCGAATGGGCGCAGAGGGTGGCGTCGAACTTGACGTAGCGCGGCTTCTCGTACTCGCCGACCATGTCGGTCAGCGCGAAGGCGGCACGTTCGACGGCGATCGGATCATCGGGATCGACCTGATAGTAGCCGTCGCGCCGCTCGCCTGCGGGGAACAGGGGCTCGCCCCCGCTCATGTCGAGAATCAGATCGCAGCGTGACACCGCCTCGCGCCTGGCGTCGTCGAAGGCCAGCGAACGACGCGCCGAGGGCTTGGCCGGCGCGTAGCCCGCGATCGTGACCGAGAAGCTGCCGAGATTTCCGCTCGCCCGGATGACTGTGCCGGCGAAAACCGGAACGTCCATCACCTGCGGCGGCGTGATCTCCGCCGGCTCGCTCAGCAGCAGCGTCACTTCGAGCCGCCCGGAGAGGCGCTTCGCCACCTCGAGGGCGCGCTCGTCGCGTCCGTAGACCAGGCATTGTCCTTCCGACGTCAGCGTGACGGAGGGTGTCGAGGGCAATGCCAAGGCCGCCTCGGCGAGGAGCGCTGCGATCTTCGGCGTGGCGGCGGCGGCCTCGTCGGACCAGCCGGCGGTCTCGCGGATATTGACAAAGGCGAGGTCCGCCTCGGGTTGCTGCTCGGCTGCGATCTCGGCGAACAGCGGGCTTTCCTGGGTGCAGGCGACCAGCAGGGGCTTCTCACCGGCGAGCGCGGCCTGGAAGTTATCGAGCTGAGCGCGGCAGAGTTGCGTGTTGAGCTCGAGCTCGCCGCTCGCACCGGCCGCCTGGCAGGCGCGCGTCAGCTTGCCGCCCTCGAGCGGCATGCTTTGTTCGCAGTTGCAGATCAACAAACGCCGGCCGGATTGCTCCATCGCAGGCTTTCCTCCTTCCGCCCGCGTTTCCGTCGGGGCACCGATTGCGCGGCAGTCTAGCGTTCGCGCTCGACCGAAAGCGAGCCACAAAATCCCTGGGGTTTTGGTCCTGTGGCCAGTCTATACTCGGCCGCGTCATGGCACAGCGTAGCACCGACGGCGAGGAGCCGGTTTACCTTACGACGCACGAGCTTGCGGACTACCTCCGCATTAAGGAGCGGCGGATCTACGAGCTGCTGCGTCAGCGGGCGATCCCGGCGACCCGAGTCACCGGCAAATGGCTCTTTCCCAAGGCCGAGATCGACCGCTGGCTCGGTGCCCAGGAGATCGAAGGGATCGGTGGCGGGCACTCGCTCGCGCCGCCGATCGTCGCCGGAAGCTCCGATCCGCTGCTCGATTGGGCGGTCCGCGAGTCGAATTGCGGGCTGGCGATCCAGGCCGGCGGCAGCGAGGACGGATTGGCGCGCATGGAGGCCGGTGCCGCCCAGGCGGCCGGGCTGCACCTCCTCGATTCCGAGAGCGGCGAATACAATCGTTCGCTCGTCCAGGCGCGCCTGTCGAAGCTGCCGCTGATCCTGATCGAATGGGCGAAGCGCCGCCAGGGCCTGGTGGTGGCCGCCGGCAATCCGAAAAAGATCGCCGGGATCGGCGACCTGGCGCGGCGCGACGTCAAGGTCGTGCGCCGGCCGTCCGGCGCCGGTAGCCAGCACCTGCTCGACCAATTGCTGGCGAAAGAAGGAGTTGCGCCCGCCGGGTATCGCGACAGCGCCGTGGCACAGGGCGAAACCGACCTCGGACTGGCGATCCTCGACGGCGCTGCCGATACCGGCCTAGCGGTGGAAGCGGTCGCCCGCGCGCTCAAGCTCGACTTCGTTCCCCTGACCGAAGAGCGCTACGATCTCCTGATCGAGCGTCGCGCCTTCTTCGAGCCGCCGCTGCAACGCCTCTTCGCCTTCGCGCGTACCGCGGCCTTCGCGACGCGCGCCAAGGCGCTCGGCGGCTACGATCTGGCCCACTTCGGAACGGTCCACTACAACGGGCCGTGAGTGGGCGGTCAGAAGGCATTGCAAAAGCGCAAGCCGGCAATCGATGGGAGGAGCTCGACATGAAACTCAGCGCACGC
Source organism: Kiloniellales bacterium (assembly GCA_050728975.1). GTDB lineage: Bacteria > Pseudomonadota > Alphaproteobacteria > Kiloniellales > JBOHKJ01 > JBOHKJ01. The sequence continues at coordinate 5,597 of JBOHKJ010000045.1, forward strand.
AACGCCATCAAAGGCAAAGTCCTCGAAATCAAGAAGGGCGCAGTTGCCGCCCAGGTTCGTGTCGACATCGGTGGCGGCAATGTCATCACCTCGATGATCACCGTTGACGCCGTCAACGATCTTGGCATCGACAAGGGCTCGACGGTCACCGTCGTGATCAAGTCGAGCGAGGTGATGCTGGCGGTCTAAAGGACAGGAAGGCCAACTAGGAGCCGCGCCGCGCCGAGAAGCGCCGGACCAGGTCGGCGAGCGGCCGCTGCAGCAGCTCGACGCCCCAGCCGGCAGCCAAGGCGATGGCCGGATTGGCGACGACCGCCAGCACCGCAGTGAGCGCGATTACGTGCCAGCAAGCCGGGCGCGCGTCGAACAGCCGCTTCGAGATCGCAAGATCGAGCCCGGCAAAAATCAGCAATGCACCCACGGCTGCCGCCGGGATCGCTGCCAGAATTGCGGCTGCCTCCGGTGCGAACAACAGTCCGAGCGCCAGGAGCAGGCAGCCGAGCAGAATCGGCGCGCCGCCGCGCGTCGCACCGAAACGCGCCTGGGCCTGCAGCCCGCCGGCGCCGTGGCACATCGGCAGCGCGCCAAAGGGCGCCAGCGTCAGGTTTGCGATGCCGGTCGAGAGCGCGAGGTTGCGCTCGCTGGCCCTCGCGGCGCGCTCGGGGAAGAGATCGCGGGCGAGTGCTGCGGTCACGATCACCGCATTGGTCAAGGTCAGCGCAAGTTGCGGCAGCACCGCCAGCTCCAGCGCGCGCCAGGCCTCGTCCCAGCTCGGTACCGCCAGCGGCGGCAGGTGGAGACCGATGGAGAGCGCCGGCAGCGGCCCGCCGAGATCGAAGAGCTGGCCCAAGGCAAAAGCGGCGACCAGCGCCAGCAGCGCCGCCGGACACTGCGGGACCCGCAGCAGCAGCAGGACCATGACCAGGATGGCGCCGCCCAGCCACGGTGTCTCGGTCATCAGGGAAAGGCCGATCAGCCCCATGGAAATGCCGAGCCCGAGCTGGAGGCCAGTCGTAACGGATTGCGGCACGATGCGGGCGAGGCGGGTAATCGCCCCGGTGGCGCCGAGCAGCAGGAAGATCGCGCCCAGGATCAGGCCGGTCGCGGCGATCTCTCCGGGTCCGAGCCCGGAAGTCAACATCACCGCCGAGACGGCCTTCATCGGCTGGACCGCGATCGGCAGCACGTAGAACGCGCCGGTGGCGATTAGGAAAACACCGAAGCCGAGCAGCACGCCAGCCGGCGCCAGTCCGACCACGGCGATCGCCGCCAAGGCGTGCGGAAGCAGGGTCCCGAGGTCGCCGCAGGCGCCGCCAAGCTCGCCCGACCAGCGCCGCCAACGGGCGCGTTTCGCGGCCTTTTCTGTAGTTGGCGATTGTCCTTCGCTCATGGCCGAACAGGATGGGCCAAAGGCCCTGGAATCGGCAACAAGTAAGGAGACCGGGCCGCCCCGCCTTCAGGGTCGACCCAGCGTCAGGGCCGCGCCAGCTTCAGGGCTGCGTCAAGTCGGCAGCGCAGACCGTCTGGCCGCCGGACAGGCGCTCGACGGCGATCCTGACGCCGTAGACCCGCTGCAGGCGCAGCGGCGTCAACACTGCCTCGGGCGGGCCGAGCGCGAGCATCCCGCCGTCGTGAAGCAATCCCACCTTGGTGGCGCAGGCGAAGGCGTGGTCGGGATCGTGGGTCGAGAGCACGATGCCGAGGCCGCGTGCGGCGAGCTGCCGCACCTCGCGCAGCACGACCGCCTGGTTGCCGAAATCGAGGCTCGCGGTCGGCTCGTCCATAACCAGGATCGGCGTCTCCTGTGCAAGCGCGCGCGCAATCAAAACAAGCTGGCGCTGTCCGCCGGAGATGCGGGTGTATTCGGCCTCGGCAAGATCGCCGATCCCCAGCGTTGCCAACGCGCGCTCGGCGGCCGCGCGGTCGCCGCGGCCGGGGGCCTCGAAGGGGCCGAGACGCGCGGTACGTCCCATCAGCACCACGTCGCGCACCAGGTAGGGGAAGGGCGGCACATGGGCCTGCGGCACGTAGGCCAGACGCTGTGCGATCTCGCGCCGCGAGAGCGAGGTCAAGGGCGCTTCGCCCAGCGTCACGGCGCCGCCATAGGCCGGCAGAAGGCCCAGCAGCGTCTTGAAGAGGGTCGTTTTGCCGGAGCCGTTGGGGCCGAGGAGACACAGCACTTCGCCGGGCTCGACGGCGAGCGTCACCTCTTCGCCGACCAGGTGGCCGGGATAGCCGAAGGCGAGCTTCTGGGCGGCGAGCCTCATGTCCAGCTCCGGCGTCCCCACGCCAGAAGCCAGATGAAGACCGGCGCGCCGACGATGGCCGTCAGGATGCCAAGCGGCACCTCGGTCGCGGCAATGGTGCGCGCCAGCGTATCGACGGCGAGCAGGTAGACGGCACCCAGCAATACCGAGGCCGGCAGCAGGGTGCCGAAGTTCGGCCCGACGATCATCCGCGCGATGTGCGGGATGACGAGGCCGACCCAGCCGACCACGCCGGAAATCGAAACCACCGCCGCAGTCATCAGGGTCGCGCAGCCGACAACTCCAAAGCGCAGGCGCTGCGCGTCAACGCCGAGACTCCTGGCCTCCTCATCGCCCAGCGCCAGCACATTGATGCGCCAACGCAGCAGCGCCATGGGAACGAGGGCGATCAGCACCGCCGGCAGCGCACCCATCACGTCGAGGCCCTTTATGCCGGCGAGACTGCCGAGCAGCCAGAAGGTGATCGCCGGCAACTGGTCGTAGGGATCGGCCAGCACCTTCAGCAGCGAGGTGCCGGCACCGGCCAGCGCGCCGACGATGACGCCTGCCAGCACCAGCACCAGCACGGTGTCGCGATTGCGCACCGCGGCGCCGATCGCCGTTACCACCGCAACGGCTACCAGCCCGCCGAGGAAGGCGAAGCCCTGGATCGCGATGACCGGGAGCGAGAGAAAGATTCCTGTCACCGCGCCGAGGCTGGCGCCGGAGGAGACTCCAAGTATGTCGGGCGAAACCAGCGGGTTGCGGAACAGCCCCTGATAGGCGGCACCGGCCGCCCCCAGCGCGCCGCCCACGGTGACCGCGGCGACAATGCGCGGCAGGCGGATCGAGAAGAGCACGATCTCGGGCTGTGTCTGCGATTGGGAAAGGTGGAATACACGCTGCCAGAGAATCGCGATCGTCTCGTCGAGCGTCAGGGGATAGGGGCCGATCGCGAGCGCGGCAAAAGCCAAGGCAACCAGCGCCACCGCCATGGCCGGAAGTGCGATCGAGGGAGCGCTCCCTCGCGCCTTTCCCGCCGTTAGCGTGGCGCTTTTCCGCTCGCCCATTGGATAAGCCGGTTCAGCTCCGCCTCGCCGAGCTCGACATGATAGAACAGGCGGTAGAACGCGCGGGTCTTTTCGCGCAAGTCGCCGCCGAGCCGCTCGGGATAGAAGATTCCCGCCATCCAAACCAGTCCCATCATGCGATTGATCGACGGCGGTCGGTCGATCCACCCGAACGGTGCAGTCGGGCTCAAGTAGACGCGGCTGTCCCGCACTGCCTCGATGCCGGCCCAGAGCGGGTCGTTCCAAACCGCCTCGTAGAAGTGGCGATCCCAGGTGACGACGATTTCGGGATCGGCAACGATCACCTGCTCGATCGAGGCGCGCACCAGACCGTACTGCCCGGGGGCCTCGGCGACATTCCGGCCGCCGGCGCGCTCGATGATCTCGGTGTTGATCGAGCCCTTGAGCCCGGTCTCGAGGCCGTCGGGCTGGCGCGCCAGATAAACCCGTGGCCGCTTGTCCTCGGGAATTCCGGCCAACACTTTGTCGATCTCGGCGAAGCGCTGCTCAACATACGTGGCGAGCTTTTCCGCCCGCTCCTCGACGCCCAGCACTGCGCCCACCAAGCGCAATGCAACGGCGGTGTTCTCGAAGCGGCCGTCGATCAGCAGGTAGGGAATGCGTGTCTGCTCCTGCACCCGGTCGGCGAGTGAGATATAGGTGTCGCGCACCGAGCCGAAATCGAGGATGAGATCGGGCTGCTGGGTCAGCACGACTTCGAGGTTGGCTTCGCCGCCACGCCCGGTAAGGCGCCCGGTCTCCGGCAGATCGCGGAAGGCCGGCGCAATGTAGTCGATCTCCTCCGGATAGAGCGCGCGCGGCCAGCCGGTCAGAACTTCCGGCTTCAGCACGTAGAGCAGCACCGAGGCTGGCGGTCCGGCGGCGAAGACTCGCTCGATCTTGTCCGGAATCTCGACCGTTCGTCCTGCGGAATCGGTGACGTTGCGTGCAGCCAGCGGCGAGCTCGCCGCGAACAGCACGACGAACGCGAGAAGGGCAGTCGCCTGGCGGAGGGTCGCGGTCGGCACGGAAGAGTCTCCTTGCACGCCGACGGTAACCGTCGGCTTATGGTGTCGTCGTGAAGCCGTAGCGGCCGAGAATCGCCTGGCCAGCAGGGGACAGGATGAACGCAGCAAGCCGCTCGCCCTCCGGCGGAGCGCCTTTGAGGACGACGATGCCGTAGTCGGCGCCGACCGCCAAGGCTTCCGGGATCCGCACGATCTCGAGATCCGGCACCTCCGCCTGCGCTAGCAAAGCATTGGTGCAGTAGGTGAGGAAGATATCGGCCTGCTTTTCGCCCATGAGCCAGCCGTAGGGATTGCGGCCTTGCGGCGGCTTCGGCGAGTCCGGGCCGCCGGTGAGCTTCAGGGCCTTCGCCTCGAGCGTGCTGGCGGCACCGGGCTCGAGAGCATCGGCCTTGCCAAACAGCGCAAAAGCGTAGTCGCCCGCCGGATCGGACTTCGGTGTCGAGGTGCCGACACGCACCGCGGGATCGAGCATTGTCTCGAGCAGCCTGTCCGACGCCAGGGACAACTCCGGCTGAGCGAGCGCGCAGAGGCGGTTGCGGGCAAAAAGCGTCACCGGCCCCGCCTTGCCGGCCTCCGACAGCGCCCGGGGGTGACTCATGTTGGCCGAAGCGAAGACCTGCGCGGGCTCGCCCTTCTCGATACGCTCGCGCAGCAGGCCCGAGGGTCCGAACGAGGTTTCGACCGCAATCCCGGATTCCTCGGTGAAGGACTTGGCGACCTCGCCGAGCGCGCTTTTCAGGCTGCCGGCGGCGAACAGCACGACTTTATCGGCAGCGATGGCCTGCATGGTCAGCGCAAGAACGAAGGCAGCAACCAAGCTCCACAGTCGCATGGCGCGCTCCCTGCTTCGTGGTCCGCCAAACGGCAACCGGCGCGCTCGGGCCGATCCGCCCTTGAAGCGCGCCGGCCGCTCGCCAGCTTACGACCCGGCCTTGTCGGCGTTCGGGAAGAAGAGCTGTTGGCCGTTGAGCTTGTAGGCGGCGATCGCCTTCTGCCCTGCCGAGCCGACCAGCCAGTCGATGAAGGCCTGGCCTTCCTCGACCTTGGTGTGCGGGTGCTTCTCGGGGTTCACCAGGATCACGCCGTACTGGTTGAAGAGGCGCGGATCGCCTTCGACCAGGATCTCCAGGTCGCCCTTGTTCTCGAAGGAGATCCAGGTGCCGCGGTCGGTCAATGCATAGGCGCCCATGCCGGCAGCAGTGTTCAGTGTGGCGCCCATACCGGAGCCGGTTTCGCGGTACCACTGGCCGCTCGCCGCCTTGACGTCGATCTTGGCCTCTTTCCAATGCGCGAGCTCGGCCTTATGGGTACCGCTGTCGTCGGCGCGCGAAGCGAAGGGTGCCTTGGCGGCGGCAATCTTGGCGAAAGCCGCCGGTGTATCTTTCATGCCTTTGATGCCGGCCGGATCGGCCTTGGGGCCGACGACCACGAAGTCGTTGTACATCACGTCGAGGCGTTCGACGCCATAGCCCTCGGCGATGAACTTCTCTTCCGACGGCTTGTGATGCACGAACAGCACGTCGGCGTCGCCGTTTTGGGCCAGTTTGATGGCCGCGCCGGTGCCGACCGCCACCACCCGCACCTCGATCCCGCTCTCCTTGGTGAAGGCTGGCAGCAGCTCCTTGAAGAGCCCGGAGTTTTCGGTCGAGGTAGTGGAGGCGACGGTGATGAAGCGGTCCTGAGCCTGCGCAGAGAGCGGCGCCCAGGCGGCCGCAGCGAACAAGGCGAGCGACGCAGCGAGCAACAAACGACGTCCGATCATGATGTTTTCCTTTCCTCTATCCGTTCGGTTCACCAGAGCAGGCGCCCCGCGATGAAGGCTGCTGCCTCCGCGCTTTCCGGTGCGGAAAAAAAGCGTTCGGCCGAGCTCCGTTCGACGAGCCGGCCGCGATGCAAGAAGAGGACATCCTCGGCGAGGCGCCGGGCCTGCCCCAGGTCGTGGGTGGTCATGACGATCTTGGTGCCCGCCGCCGCTACCTGGAGGATCAGCTCTTCGACGGCGCGTGTCGCCGAAGGGTCGAGGCTGGCGGTCGGCTCGTCGAGGAACAGCACTTCGGGCTCGCAGGCCCAGGCCCGCGCGATAGCGAGGCGCTGCTGCTCGCCGCCGGACAACAGCCGCGCCTGGCGCTCGGCGATCGCGCTTAGGC
>JBOHKJ010000046.1:0-3842 GCA_050728975.1 Kiloniellales bacterium
GCGTTCACCGGCATCAGCGGCGCGCTGGCCAGCAGCGCCAAGGCGCGAACCCGGCCGGGCGCGCGGGCCGCCGTTTCGAGGGCAACCAGCGAGCCGAGCGAATGGCCCGCAAGCGCGGCGCTTTCGAGACCGGCGGCATCGAGCAGCCCGAGCAGCCAATCCGCCAGCGCCTCGACGCTCTCCAGCGGCGCGCCGTCGCTGCGCCCATGTCCAGGAAGGTCGACCGCGAGCACCGCGCGCCCGCGATGGGCGAAATAGCGCGCCAGGAGCGCCCAGACGCTGTGGTCCATGCCGGCGCCGTGGACGAAGACGATCGCCGGCCGGGCAGGGTCGAAGGGTAGCCCGCCGGTGCCGGCGAAGACCGCGCGTCCCTCGACGGTGAGCTGCAAGGCGGCGCCCCGTTCCCTCAGCCGCGCGCGGCGGCAGCGAGCGCCCGCCCGAGATCGTCGACGATGTCAGCGCGATCCTCGAGGCCGACCGAAAGGCGCACCATGTCCTCGCCGACCCCCGCCGCCGCGAGCTGCTCGGCGGACATCTGCTGGTGGGTGGTGGAAGCCGGATGGATCACCAGGGTCTTGGCGTCGCCGACATTGGCCAGATGGGAAGCGAGCCGGCAGGCCTCGATGAAGCGCCGCCCGCCGTCGCGCCCTCCGCGCACGCCGAAGGAGACGATCGAGCCCGCGCCCTTCGGCAGCAGCTTGCTGCCCAGCGCGTGGTCGGGGTGGTCCGGCAGGCTCGGATGCAGCACCCAGGCGACGGCCTTGTGGCCGCGCAGGAACTCCAGCACGGCCTGCGTGTTGGCGAGATGGCGCTCCATGCGTAGCGGCAGGGTCTCAATCCCCTGCAGGATGTAGAAGGCGTTCTGCGGGCTGAGCGCGGCGCCGAAATCGCGCAAGCCCTCGGCCCGCGCGCGCAGCACGAAGGCCTGCGGGCCGAACTCCTCGGCGAAGTCGATGCCGTGATAGCCGGCGTAGGGCTCGGTCAGCGTCGGGAACCTGCCGCCGCGCTCCCAGTCGAAGCGGCCGCTGTCGACCAGGACGCCGCCGATCGCCAGCCCGTGGCCGCCGAGCCACTTGGTCGCCGAGTGGTACACCAGATGGGCGCCCAGCTCGAAGGGCCGGCAGAGGTAGGGCGTGGCGAAGGTGTTGTCGATCAGCAGCGGCAGGCCGGCCGACTCGGCGATCGCGGCCACCGCCGGGATATCCAGGACCTCGAGCCCCGGATTGCCGAGGGTCTCGGCGAAGATGAGCCGGGTCTCGGGGCGGATCGCCGCCTTCAGGGCCGCGTGGTCGCGCGGCGGCACCAGCGTCGCGGCGATGCCGAAGCGCGGCAGGGTGTGGAGCAGCAGGTTGATGCTGCCGCCGTAGAGCGAGGCCGAGGCGACGATGTGCCCGCCCTGGCCCATGAGGGTGACGATCGCCAGATGGAGCGCGGCCTGGCCCGAGGCGGTGGCGACCGCCCCGACTCCGCCTTCCAGCGCCGCCATGCGCTCCTCCAGCACCGCCACGGTCGGGTTGGAGATGCGGCTGTAGATGTGGCCGGCGCGCTCCAGGTTGAAGAGCGCGGCCGCCTGGTCGCTGTCCTCGAAGACGTAGGAGGTGGTCTGGTAGATCGGCACCGCCCGGGCGCCGGTTGCCGGATCGGGCTGCTGGCCGGCGTGCAACGCCAGGCTGTCGAACTTGAGGAGCTTGGATTCGGCCATGGCTAGCCGCCTCTGTGTCCGGGCCCCATGCAACGCCCCTGCAAAGAAGAGCCGGGCCCACAAAAGCGGAGGGCCCTCGATCCGCTTGCAAAGCGGAGCGGGGCCCTCACTTGATTACGTTCTCCCTGTCAACCTGCCGAGGCCGACTGTAGGCATAGCTCCCTCGACGGTCAAGCCGCCAATGGTTAACGGAGAACGAATCAAGTCCTTGAGGCACAAAAGAAAAGCCGCCGGCAGAGCCGGCGGCCAAGTTAACAGGGAGGCAATACAAGGAACGGATTCACATCCGCGGGACGATGGCGGTCCAGGGAAGGACCAACCGTCGCAAGACCGACCTTAGGAGCAAAGCTCTAACAAATGGTTAAGAGATTAACGCCGCGCGCGATTCGCACCGCCGGATTTGGAGCCCGCTGCTGACGCTGTCACTGCGCGGTCCAGCCGCCGTCCATCGCGAGCGCGGCGCCGGTCATCTGGGCCGCGCCGTCGCCGCAGAGGAACAGCGCGAGCTGGCCGAGCTGCTCCGGAGTCACGAACTCGAGCGAGGGCTGCTTCTCGCCGAGGAGATCGACCTTGGCCTCGTCGAAGCTCTTGTTGCCTTCCTTGGCGCGGGTCTCGATCTGGGCGCGCACGATCGAGGTCAGCACCCAGCCGGGGCAGATGGCGTTGCAGGTGATGCCGCTGCCGGCGGTTTCCAGCGCCACCACCTTGGTGAGGCCGACGAGGCCGTGCTTGGCGGCGACGTAGGCGGCCTTCTCGACCGAGGCGACGAGGCCGTGGGCCGAGGCGACGTTGACGATCCGCCCCCAGCCCTCGCGGCGCATCGCCGGCAGCGCGCGGGAGATTGCGTGGAAGGCGGCCGAGAGATCGATGGCGATGACGGCGTCCCAGCGCTCGGGCGCAAAGTCCTCCAGCGGCGCCACGTGCTGGATGCCGGCGTTGTTGACCAGGATGTCGAGCCGGCCGAAGGCGGCGAGCGACTCGTCGACCATCGCGCGCACCTGATCGGGCTTGGACATGTCGGCCGGGCTGTAGCGCACCGCGGCGCCCGAGCGCTCCGCCAGCGCGGCACACAGCGCGGCGATCTCCCCGGCCTCGCCGAAGCCGTTGAGGGTGAGCGTGGCGCCCTGGGCGGCCAGCGCCTCGGCGATGCCGCGGCCGATCCCGCTGGTCGATCCGGTGACCAGCGCCACCTTGCCTTCGAGCTGCACCGCTTCGCTCCCTCGCCTGCTGCAGGGGCGCGGAGATTAAGCATTGGCCGGTAGGCTTCTCAAGGCCCCGGCTTTTCAATACCGGGCCCAGCCGCCACACTCGCGGCCGATGACCTACGAGGAGCCGACGCTCGCCGCCACCCTGCTCGCCTGGACGATTCTCGTGCTGGGCTGGCTGCTGCCGCTCGCCCACGTCACGCTGTCGCGCCGCAGCGGCTCCTGGCTGCCGCCGCCCGGCAGCCGCTGCCCGCTCGGCCCGCGGCTCGGCTGGATCACGCTGGTGCTCCTGCTGGGGCCGCTCGGCTGGCTGCTCTACTGGCGCAGCCGCCGGCGGGCGTGAATATCGGCAGCGATTCCGGCGGCCAGTCGAAAGCCGTGCCGAAATACGCGCGAAAGCCGCGGAAACCCTCGCGCGAATTATGACGCGTGTCGGGCGATTTGCGGCAATTTCAGCAATCATCCGGTATTTTTCCGAAGGCAATAGGCGTTACGGAATAGCGACTTAGCGGTGAATTATGGCAATCGGCAAAGCACCCGGAGCTCCGCCCGGCGGGCCGGAGCCATAGGTTTGCGGCCCCGGCAGGGTACGGGGCAACTGCCCGCGTGTCAAGAGGGAAACGCGGTAATACTACATTGAGTCACTTGGACGGCCGCGGCGCGCGCCGGGAGCGTTGCGATCGAACATCCCAAATGTGGAGGTATCTCGGGGGTGACCACAGGTGGCGGCGAGCGGCTGTGGCTCTTCGGTCGACAAGCAGGGGCGATGGGGTAAGCTGCCGGAAAACGGCGAGGCAGGGGAGATGACAGCGCCAAAGATCGACAATCCGATCCTGAACTCGCCGTTCAAGGAGCCGGCCCGGTATTTCGAGCTGGACGAGGACGGCACTCCGACCAGCGTCGAGCTCGAAGGCCGGCGACGCAGCGAATACATC
>JBOHKJ010000047.1:0-2038 GCA_050728975.1 Kiloniellales bacterium
GTGTAGGTGGCCTTGTGCTTGCCGCGCAGGATTTTCGAGATCTCGGCAGCGAGGCGGCCCAGCACGACGCCCTCTGCATCGACCAGCAGCCACTTCTTCTCGATCTCCGACGGCTTGGCGGAGTAGGTGTTCATTGCGGTGAGCCCCACGACGGGAAAAGGAGCCGCCGAAGCCAAGAGCCCGGCGCGGGCGGATTTATGGAGCAACCGGGGGGCCACTGTCAACGCAGAAAGACTGCCGGATGCAAGAAACTACACGGGTAAAACAATAAGTTAGCGATGGGGTATCCACTTGCCCCACGCCCGTGCGTTACGGGGGGCCGCCCCGCTCGGGCGGGATCGAGTAGGTGGCGGTGACATGGGTCACCGGGCCATCGGCCGCCGCCCCCTCGGCATAGAGCGAAACCTCGCCGTAGGCCAGCCGCCGGCCGAGCTTCAGCAGCCGGCAGTCGGCAAGGATTGGGCCCGGCTGGGGCTTGCGCAGGAAATTGGCAGTGAGGTTGGTGGTGACCGCCAACTCGACCCGGCCGATCGCCGATAGCACCGCCACATACATGGCATAGTCGGCGAGGCTCATCAGCGCCGGCCCGGAGATGGTGCCGCCGGGCCGCAGGTATTCCTGGCGTTCCGGCATGCGCACCTTGCAGGTGCCCTGGCCGAGCTCGACCACTTCGAAGCCCATCAATCCGACCCAGGGCAAGGCCGTCCCGCAAAGCTCCTCGATCTCTTCCAGCGTGATCCTCGGCGTCACGGCTTTTCCTCTGCGGATACTCGGGGCCGGTTTTCCCGACCCCCAGTCCCTGCTAAAGCTTCCAAAGCTGATAAACCTTGTGGGCTGCGGGGCAAAGTCCCCAAATGTTCGCCAGACCGAGGAAACCGGCGAAGAGGAGGAGCGGCATGAGCGCCGATACCGCCACGGCAAAGACGGCCCCCGCGCGAGAAAACGAGCCGGTCCTGCTGCGCCAGGACCGCGACGGCGTGGCGACGCTGACCCTCAACCGGCCGAAGAGCCTTAATGCCCTCTCCGAGGCGCTGCTGGCAGCCCTGGCCGAGACGCTCCACGGGCTGGCCGAGGACACGGATGCGCGCGTGGTGGTGATCGCCGGTGCGGGCCGTGCCTTCTCGGCCGGTCACGATCTCGGCGAGATGCTAGGTCGCAAGGGCGATCAGGATTACTTCGAGGAGCTGTTCAAGCGCTGCAGCGCAATCATGTCCGGCCTTTTGCATCTACCGCAGCCGGTGATCGCCAAGGTGCACGGCATCGCCACAGCCGCCGGTTGCCAGCTGGTCGCAGCCTGCGATCTCGCGGTCGCCGCCGAGAGCGCGCGCTTCGCCACCTCGGGCATCAACGCCGGCCTGTTCTGCATGACGCCGGGGGTGGCGGTCGCCCGCAATCTCGGCCGCAAGCAGGCCTTCGAGATGCTCTTCACCGGCGATTTCGTCGACGCCAGAACCGCCCAGTCGCTCGGCCTCGTCAATCGCGTGGTGCCCGACCAGCAGCTCGACGCCGAGGTCGAAAAACTGTGCGGCGCGCTGCTGAGCAAGTCGAGCGCCGCGCTGGCCGCCGGCAAGCGGGTCTTCTATCGCCAGATCGAGATGGGCCTGGAAGGCGCCTACGAGCTGGCGGCACGCGAGATGGCCTGCAACATGCTGTTCGAGGACGCCGAGGAAGGGATCGGCGCGTTCCTGGAAAAGCGCAAGCCGGCCTGGCGCCACAAATAGCTGCGAAATGCTCCCGTGAACCACGAAAGCTACAGCAACGCCTACCTGCTCGGGATCCTGAACGGCGTCCGCACCATCGCGATGGTCGGCATCAGCCCGGACTGGGACCGGCCCAGCAACTTCGCCATGAAGTACCTGCAGGAGAAGGGATACCGCGTCATTCCGGTCAATCCCAGGATGGCGGGCCGGGAGATCCTGGGCGAAAAGGTCTACGCCAGGCTCGCCGATATTCCCGAGCCTTTCGACATGGTCGACATCTTCCGCGCCAGCCGCTACGTGGCGCCAATCGTCGAGGAGGCGATCGCGCTCGCCAGGGA
>JBOHKJ010000048.1:0-1921 GCA_050728975.1 Kiloniellales bacterium
GGGTCGGGCCGCTGAGATGGATCGGTCCGGCCACCGATGCCGAGATCCGGCGCGCCGGCGCCGAGCGGCGGCCGCTGGCAATCTTTCCGCTGGCCTTCGTCTCCGAGCACTTGGAGACCCTGGTCGAGCTCGACATCGAATATCGCAAGCTGGCGGAGGCGGCCGGCGTCCCGGCCTACCACCGGGTGCCGACGGTGATGGCCGGCGCGCGCTTTATCGAGGCGCTCGCCGAGGCTAGCCTGGCCGCGGTGAAGCGGCCGCCGGGAATCGCCAGCCTCGGCGGGGGTCGTTTCTGCCCCGAAACGTTTGGCGGTTGCCTTTGCCGGCAGCCGGGAAGGGCGTCATGAGCGGATTTCTCGGCGGAGCCTATCTCTGGGTGAAGGCGTTCCATGTGATCGCGATGGTCGCCTGGATGGCCGGGATGCTCTACCTGCCGCGGCTCTACGTCTATCACTGCGCCACCGCGCCGGGCTCGCCGCAGTCGGAGACCTTCAAGACGATGGAGCGGCGCCTGCTGCGGGCCATCGTCAATCCGGCCATGATCGCGACCTGGCTGCTGGGGCTGTCGCTGGCCGCCCACCTCGACATCTGGAGCGAGCCCTGGTTTCACGCCAAGCTGGCGGCGGTGGTGCTGCTCTCCGGGGTGCACGGTCTGTTCTCGCGCTGGCGCCGCCAGCTCGAGCGCGACGAGCGCCCGCGCAGCGCCGGCTTCTACCGGGCCTGGAACGAGGTGCCGGCGCTGTTCCTGGTGGCGATCGTGATCCTGGTCATCGTGCGGCCCTTCTGAGGCCGCCAGTCGAATAGGCGGAGCGCCAGCTTATTGACTCTGCCTGCCTCTCTGGGCTATCGACTGAGCGTCTAACCCAACCTCGCGTCCTTGCCCGCCGGTTCCGAGCTCTTCGGGGTGCCGGCCTCTCCAAGACCAGCACCCATCGGCAAGCGACCGGCTTTGTCCAGCGCCTTCCAGGCCCCTTCCTTCGCGAATCGAGCGCGGGCGCCCGCCCGCCGAGCCCAGCAGTAAAACGCCCTCGACCGCCGCATCTTCCCGCCACCGCTCCAAACGCAATCACCCCAACGCATCAGGCCCAAGCCCCCATGAACCTCCAAGAACTGAAAGCCAAGAGTCCGGCCGAGCTCCTCGCCTTTGCCGAAGAGCTGCAGATCGAGAACGCGAGCGCGCTGCGCAAACAGGACATGATGTTCGCGATCCTGAAGCACATGGCCGACAGCGACACGCCGATCTTCGGCTCCGGCGTGCTCGAGATTCTGCAGGACGGCTTCGGCTTCCTGCGCTCGCCGGAATCGAATTACCTGCCGGGGCCGGACGACATCTATGTCAGCCCGAGCCAGGTGCGGCGTTTCGGCCTGCGAACCGGCGACACGGTCGAGGGGCAGATCCGCTCGCCCAAGGACGGCGAGCGCTACTTCGCCCTCCTGAAGGTGAACACCATCAACTTCGATCCGCCGGAGAACTCGCGTCATCGCATCAACTTCGACAACCTGACGCCGCTCTATCCGGAGCGGAAGCTGACGCTCGAGATCGAAGACCCGACCGTCAAGGACCTGACGCCGCGCGTCATCGACCTGATCGCACCGCAAGGCAAGGGCCAGCGCTCGCTGATCGTCGCCCCGCCGCGCACCGGCAAGACGATGATCCTGCAGAACATCGCCCACTCGATCGCCGCCAATCATCCAGAGGTCTACCTGCTGGTGCTGCTGATCGACGAGCGGCCCGAGGAAGTGACCGACATGGACCGCTCGGTGAAGGGCGAGGTGGTCTCCTCGACCTTCGACGAGCCGGCGACGCGCCACGTGCAGGTCGCCGAGATGGTGATCGAGAAAGCCAAGCGGCTGGTCGAGCACAAGAAGGACGTCGTCATCCTGCTCGACTCCGTCACCCGCCTCGGCCGCGCCTACAACA
>JBOHKJ010000049.1:0-23053 GCA_050728975.1 Kiloniellales bacterium
GTCGAGACCCGGATCGCCAAGCTGGCGCGCGGCGAAGCCGATGCGACGCTGCTGGCGCTGGCTGGTCTTAAGCGCCTTGGCCTCACCGATCGCCCCCATCGCCCGCTTTCGACCGAGGAGATGCTGCCGGCTGTCGCCCAAGGCGCCATCGCGCTGGAAGCGCGCAGCGGCGATATGGCGACCGGCGCGCTCCTGGCGGCGATCGATCACCTACCGTCGAGGCTACGCGTCACCGCCGAGCGTGCCTGCCTAGCGGCGCTCGACGGCTCCTGCCATACGCCGATTGCCGCACTCGCCGAGCTGGAGGGCGAGACGCTCCATCTGCGGGGGCTGGTGGTGCTGCCCGATGGCAGCCAAGCGCATCATGCCCAGGCCAGCGCGCCAGCGGCGGACGCCCGGACGCTGGGCGAGGCGGTGGGCGCCGAGCTGCGCGCCAAAGCGGGCGAGAGCTTCTTCGCCGCTCTCGCGGCGTCCACCTGAGGGAGGATCGCATGCGCATCCTGGTGACCCGCCCGCTGGACGACACGGAGGGGCTGGCGATCCCGCTCGAAGCGCGCGGCCACCAGGTTCTGGTGCAGCCGCTCCTTACAATCGTACCCCGCGTACGGACGGAGCCCAGCCTCGAAGGCATCCAGGCGCTGCTCTTCACCAGCGCCAACGGAGTGCGCATCTTCGCCGGGCTGTCGGGGCGCCGCGAGCTGCCGGTCTTCGCAGTTGGCGAAGCAACCGGCCAGGTGGCGCGCGAGGCTGGCTTCCAACGGGTGGAGGTCGCGGGAGGAGACGTGGTGGCGCTTGCGAGCTCGGTCACCGAGCGGCTCGATCCCAAGGCTGGCGGGCTCTACCACGGTGCCGCCAGCGTGGTGGCCGGCGATCTCAAGGGCACCCTCGAGGCGGCTGACTTCGAGGTCGTACGCGAACAACTGTACGAGGCGCGGCCGGCCGACTCCCTCGAACCCGGGACCGGAGACGCCGTGCGCGCCGGCGGCCTCGACCTGGTTCTGTTTTTCTCTCCCCGTACGGCGGACACCTTTGTTAGGCTGATCAAGGCGGCCGGACTCGAGGCAGGGGTCCGAAAGATAGCCGCGCTCTGCCTCAGTCCGGCTGTGGCAGAGCGGCTGAAGCCGCTGGCCTGGGCCAAGCTGCTCGTCGCGGAGCGGCCGAATCAGGAAGCGCTGCTTGCGGTGCTCGACCGCTATGAGAGCGACTACGAGAGCGACGCCACCGCCGGAGATCGAAGGACAGCGATGAGCGACGATCGAGGCGACCGCTCGCCGGCTGAATCTTCCAGCGTCCCCGACTTCGGGGCATCGGAGAGCGCCGCCGAGGCGCTGATCGCACGCTTTGGCGGAATCCGCCCGATGGCGACCAAGCTCGGCGTCGCAGTCTCGACGGTGCAGGGTTGGAAAGAGCGGCGCTCGATTCCGGCGGCGCGGGTCGAGCAGATACGCGTCGCCGCCAGCGACAACGGGATTGCGCTCGACCTGGACGAGCTGGAGGCCTCGAGTCAGACGCCCGGCGCCGAATCGCGCCGCGCGCCACGAACCGCGGCGGCGCCGGCACAAAGCGGATCAAGACCGGCCGGGGGCCCGGATGCGCCCTCGCGGCTCCCGGCGAGCGGTGCAGCTGCGGTGCGCGACGGCGCTGCAGCCGCCGCGGACCGGAGAACGTCCGGCGGGACTCCCCGGCGCAGCAGCGGCTTCTTTGCCGGATTGCTGGGCGGGCTTGTCGGAACGCTCATTCTAATCGCGGGCGCTTGGCTGGCGCGTGACTCCTGGCTGCCCGCTTCGTTCGAGCAGGCTGCGCCGCCGCCTGCCCAAGTCTCTGCGCTGGAAAGCAGGTTTGCGGCGCTGAGCGAGCGTCTCGACACCGAGGCAACCGCTACTGCGGAGCGGCTAGCTGCGCTTGAGGCGGGGTCCGGCGGCGACGATCCGCAACTGGCAGCGCGTCTCGAAGATCTTAGCGGCAGACTGGCTGCTCTCGAAGC
Organism: Kiloniellales bacterium; assembly: GCA_050728975.1. Classification (GTDB taxonomy): domain Bacteria; phylum Pseudomonadota; class Alphaproteobacteria; order Kiloniellales; family JBOHKJ01; genus JBOHKJ01. Next base: position 1,985 of record JBOHKJ010000049.1, read on the forward strand.
CAGCGAGGGAAGCCACGCTACAGGGATGGGCGAGCTCTCTTCCGCGCTCGCCGGCTCGACCCAGGAGCTCGAGACTCGTCTGACTGCACTCGAGCAGCGCCAGGACGCGCTCGCGGAGGGTGCGCGCTCGGAGCAGACCGCACTCGGCGGCGACCTCGCTTTCGTGCTCGCCGTGCTGCAGCTGCGCGACGCGGTGCGCGCCTCCGGTTCCTACGAGGCGGAGCTGGCCGCGCTTGCGCCCTTTGCGGAGGACGATCCCGAAACCTCGGCGGCGCTGGCCGTGCTGGCGCCCACGGCAGCAAACGGCGTCCCCAGCCGCTCTTCCCTGGTTACCGAGTTCCCGGCCTTTGCCCGGGCGATCGTCGCCGCAGCGGCGGGCCAGGAGGAGCAGGGCTGGCTTGGCGACGTGAAACGCAGCATCGCAGACCTGATTTCGATCCGGCCAGTTGGTCCGATCGAAGGCGACAGTCCTGCAGCGCGCGTTGCGCGCGCCGAGCAGGCGCTGGCCGAGGGCGAGTTGAAGGAGGCCTACGACGAGATCGCCGCCTTGACCGGGCCACCCAGGACCGCTGCAGCCTCCTGGCTGGCGCGCGTCAGTACGCGACTGGATGCCGAGGCGGCAATCGCTGAGCTCAGCCGTCGGGCCCTCGGCCGCGCCGCGGCCGCCGATTAGCGGGGCTTGTCGATGTGGCGCTCGCTGCTGTTCTTCACAAAGCTCGCGCTGATCGTCGCGCTTGCCGTCTGGCTCGCCGAGCGGCCTGGCCGCGTCGAGATCGAATGGCTCGGCTACCACATCGAGACCAAGACCGGCGTGCTGGTTGTCATCGCGCTGGTGTTCGCTGGAGTGGTGGCGCTGATCTACCGCTTCTGGCGCTTCCTGCTGCGCGCGCCGCGCGACCTCAGCGGTACTCTGGAACGCAACCGGCGTATGCGCGGCTATCGCGCCTTGACCCGCGGGCTGGTCGCGGTCGCCGCCGGAGATGCGCAGGAAGCCCAGCGTCTCTCGCGTAAGGCGGAAGGTCTCCTGAACGAGCCGCCGCTCACCCTGCTGCTGTCGGCCCAGGCGGCGCAGCTCAATGGCGATGAGACCGCAGCGCGGCGCTTCTTCGAGGCGATGTTGGAACGCGAGGAAACGCGCTTCCTCGGCCTGCGCGGTCTGGTCCAGCAGTCGCTCAAGTCCGGCGACCGCTCGGCGGCGCTGCGTTATGCGCGCGAAGCCCAGGCGCTGCGCCCCAAAACGCCGTGGGTGGCGACAACGCTGTTCGAACTCAGCGAGCAGCAAGGCGCGCTGGTCGAGGCCGACGCCGCGCTCAAGGCGGCCGGCCGGATGAAGGCGCTGCCGGCCGGCGAGACCACCCACAAGCGCGCCGCGCTGCTGCTAGAGCAGGCCCAGGCAGCCCGCACCTCGGGGCGCCTGTCAGAGGCGCGGCGGCTGGTTCGGCAGGCGGTGCGTTTGACGCCGGGGTTCGCGCCAGCAGTCTTGCTGTTGGCAAGGCTGCTGATCGACGGAGGGCGCCGGCGCAAGGCGGCCAAAGTCATCGAGACCTGTTGGGCGGCCCAGCCGCACCCCGATCTGGTCGCGCTCTACCTCGAAGCGCGCCCGGCCAAGACCGACCTCGAAGCTTTGGCACGGGTCACCAAGCTGGCGGCCTTCAAGCCCGAGCATTCGGAGAGCAGGCTGGCGCAAGCGCGCGCCGCGCTCGCCGCAAAGTTGTGGGGCGAGGCCCGGCGCCATCTCAAAGCCGCAATGGGTTCCGAGCCCGATCCCGGGCGGCCCCGGGCGGCCATCTGCCGCTTGCTGGCGGAGCTCGAGGAGGCCGAGCATGGCGACGCGGAGGCAGCACGCCAATGGCTGGCCCGGGCCGGCGTTGCGCCGCGCGATCCGACCTGGATCTGCCGCAATTGTGGAGCCGCAACAGTCGCTTGGCAGCCGCGCTGCGGGGTTTGCGACACCTTCGACGGCCTCGAATGGCGGGCGCCGCCCCAAGCAACCGTGCTTGCCGTCAGCGATGCGGCGGAAAGCGCCGAGAGCGCAGCCTTGCCGCAGCCAACGTCCAGGGCCGAGGGGCGGGCGGCCATCGAAGCCAAGGCCGCCGGCTGAGGCCATGAGATGGCCAAGGCCCTTGAACGGGTCTGGGCCGTTCATTACCTTGCCGGCCAATTCGCTTCCGCTCTTGGCCGCCGACGTAGCTCAGGGGTAGAGCAACTGATTCGTAATCAGTAGGTCCGCGGTTCAAATCCGCGCGTCGGCACCACCTTGCCTCGCCTTAGCATCCTGCGGCACCTTCGACGGTCGATTTTCGGGCGCGATCCGCAGCCCGGCGACGACTTCATTCGACCGCAAACGAAAATTGCAAGGTTGCACGGTATCGCTATCGCCGCCGCACCGAAAAGCCTTGGTAAACGAGGCTAAAATCGTGACCGGCCGCGCCCCCGCGTCGAATCAACGTGAAGCGAGCGACGCAACCGTGCTACAAAGTTTTCCACAAGCCCGAAAAGGGTTGAGGGAGCAGAAGGGGGCTAAGGATGAGGATCCAAGAGCACAGGGGTCCGGACGGTGCGGTCGGCGCCGCTCCGGATTTGACTGCCCTGCCGGCCACAGCCAGAAGCACAGCCCGGGAACGGGCAGCCATTGCCCGGGCACCCTGGTCCCGACGCCGCGAAACCCGCCATGGACCCTGGCTCGACGAGGCCCGAGCCTTCGGCGAAATCGATGTCGCCTTCGACGGCGACGACGGCATCCTCTGGTGCTACATGAACCCGCGTGGCCGGCCGAGCGTCACCGCGACGCTGGCCGGCGAGAGCCGCAGCCTGCAACGCTTGGTAGCCGAGCGACAGGACACGCCGCCGCTCGGCGACAGCCTGCCGGTCCGCTACATGGTTTGGGGCTCGCGCTTGCCGGGGATATTCAATCTCGGCGGTGATCTTGCCCTTTTTGCCCAATTGATCCGGGCCCGCGACCGCCAGCGGCTGATCGACTACGCGACAGCCTGCATCGACGTCGTCTACATGAACGCGGTCAATCTCGACCGGCCGCTGATCACCGTTTCCCTGGTCCAGGGCGACGCGCTCGGCGGGGGCTTCGAAGCGGCGATCTCCAGCAACGTCGTGATCGCCGAGCGGCGCGCCAAGTTCGGCCTGCCGGAGGTGTTGTTCAATCTCTTCCCGGGGATGGGCGCCTACAGCCTGATCGCGCGTAAGATCGGCGCCGCCGCGGCGGAACGGATGATCTTCAGCGGCCGGGTCTACAGCGCGCCTGAGCTTTATGACCTGGGCTTGGTCGACGAGCTGGCCGAGGATGGCGCCGGGGAGGAAACGGTCCATCGTTTCATCGCCCAGAACAGCCGTCGCCACGCCGCCCGCTGCTCGGTCTATCGCGCCGGGCGCCTGGTGAATCCGATCTCCTATCAGGAGCTGCAGGATATCGCCGTGCTGTGGGTCGACACCGCGCTCAAGCTCGACGAGAGCGATCTGAAGCGGATGGCGCGGCTTGCTGCAGCCCAGGACCGACGGCTCGCCGAAGCGGCTGACTGAGCGCTCCTCCGCGTAGTAAAAGGGCCGGCGGGGAAGTCACCTCGCCGATCTTTTCTTCGATTCCGCTCTTTATCGGCGCCGTCGAGCGTAATCGCTCAGGAGGGCGTCGGCGCCCCAGGTCGCTCGGAGCTGCTGCGCTCTTTCAGATAGGTCTCGAGCGCGCCGCGCAGACGGTCCAGCTCTTCGCGAATCTTCGCGAGATAGGTTTCGCCGTCGCTTTCCAAATCGCTCGGCGTCACCGAGCGATAAGAGAGCAGAAGCTCGTAGAAAGCTGTCGCGCCGAGGTTGACCGCGCTGCCACGCAGGCCGTGGACGATATCGCGGAAATCCCGCACCCGGCCTTGGCGTGCCGCCTGCTCCAGTTCGGCGTAGAGATCCTCGGCGTCGGCAAGGAAGTCCTCGATCAGGCTGGATACGAACTGCTCGCCCTGCCCCAACCACTGCAGATTCTCGAGCGAGCGATGGTCAAGCACGCCGTGACCGTCGTTGCGAAACCTGGGGTGCGTCACAACGTTGCTGAGGTCGGCGGCCTTGTCCGCCACGGCCACCGGCTCGCTCGCCTTGTCCGGACGCGCGACCAGCCTGTCGAGCGTGGAGAGCAGCAGCCTGACCTCGATCGGCTTGGTGAGACACGCATCCATGCCGGCCTCGCTGGCCTCGCGCTTGGCGGCTTCGGTGGCGTCCGCGGTGAGCGCGACGATCGGTATGTGCGGACTGCCGAGGCGTTCCATGCGGAACAGCTTGGTCGCCTCGACACCATTCATGACCGGCATGTGCATGTCCATCAGCACGATGTCGAAAGTCTCGGCGTCGAGTGCGTCAAGTGCTTCTTCGCCGTTCTCGACCAGCTGGCAGCGATGTCCGGCTCGCTCGAGCAGCTTGGCGATGACGCGGCGGTTGACGACGTTGTCCTCGGCAACCAGGACATTGAGTGCGGGGCTCTCGCCGCGGGCGAAAGTCTTGTCGCCGGCCTCGGTCATCTGGCGGCCGGCGAGCGCCAGGCGCAACGCGTTGCCGAGTTCGCGGTCGCCGCCCTCCGCGTCGACGAAGGTGACGAAGACGCGCTGAAGCAAATCGGCCTCTTCGGGTTGGCGCTCGCCGTGTACGAGGATTGCCGGCGCGTTGCACCCGGCCGCGCGTAGCTCGGCGATTACCGCCAGCGGGTCGTAGACCGGATAGCGACCATCGACGATCAGGACCTGCGGCAGATCGTCTTCGCGCGCGCCGCTCAACAGGGTCGCCGTCGCCGCTTGCGGACGCGCCTGTGCCACCACGTCGAGGCCGAAAGCCGTCAGGCGGCCGATGAGCTGCGGCGCGAGTGGGCTCGGCGAGAGCAGCACGGCGCGCGCCTTGGCCGGGAGCGCTAGCTCGCCCTCGCTCTCCGGCTCGGCAAGCGGCAGTTCGAGCCAGAAGGTGCTGCCGCGCCCCGCCGCGCTCTCCACGCCGATCGTCCCGCCCATCAGCTCGGCGAGCTGGCGGCAAATCGCTAGACCCAGGCCGGTGCCGCCAAAGCGCCGGGTGGTCGCCTCGTCGGCCTGGGTGAAGCTTTCGAAGATGCGCTGCTGCGCCTCCGGCGGAATGCCGATACCGGTGTCGATCACCTCGAAGCGCAAGCGCTGTCTCTGCCCGGCTTCGCCGGCCAGCGGCCTCACCCGCAGCCACACCCCGCCGCTCTCGGTGAACTTGATGGCGTTGTAGGTAAGGTTCAGCAGGATCTGGCGCAGGTAGTGGGAATCGCCCTTGACCCAATAGGGCGTGCCGGCGGCGGCATGGAACCCGAACTGAAGGCCCTTGGTCTCGGCCTGCGGCCGCAGGATTGAGGCGACGCTGGCGAGCTCGCGATGGAGATCGAAGTCGATCGGATTGAGGGTGACCTTTGCCGACTCGATGCGGGAAAAATCGAGGATGTCGCTGATGACCGCTAGCAGCGACTGGCCGGAGCTCTGAACCGACTGGACCATATCGCGTTGCTCGTGATCCAGCTTGGTGGCGCGCAGCAGCTCGCTCATGCCGATGACGGCATTGAGCGGCGTGCGCAACTCGTGGCTCATGTTGGCGAGGAACCGGCTTTTGGCTTGGTTGGCCTTCTCGGCCGTGTCGACCGCCTTGGTCAGCTTGCGCAGCAGACCTGAGGCGTAAGCCGGAAGCGCGATCAGGGCCATCAGGAGGCCGAATGATAGATAGGGCTGACTGAGCCAGTAGTCTGTCGTGGCGACCACCCAGCCGAAGGTGACGACGCTGGCGCCGGCGGCGAGTGCCAGATAGGTCAAGCCGTAGCGGAAGCCGAAGCCGAACGACACCCAAAGGTAGACCGCGTACCAGATCGCCGTCAGGTCGCCGCCGAAATGGAGGAAGCCGGACAGCGAGCAGAGGTCGAGCATCATGCCGAAACCGCGCCGCGGATGCGATCGGCCGGGGCTCCAGAGGATGTGCGCGACGATTCCTGCGGCAGCGATCAGGCCGCCGGTTGCGATCGCCAGCGGATAGAAGACGTTCGGATGGCTTAGCGTCAGACCCTGTTCGATCGCCGGCAGCATCAGGCAGTAGCCGATGGTCACCAGCGCGAAGGCGACGCGAATCAGTGCCTGTTCGTGCTCGCTGTCCGGTCGCCCCCCGAGCCGCTGTCGGATCGCGGTCAGCAGGCGGTGCGACGGGTTGGGCAGTGCTGCGCGGTCGGACATCGAAGGAGTGCCTAGCGGGGTGCCTGTCGGGTTGCTGCCGCGTCTGTGCGCCGCTCAGCGGCGCCTACGTGCGCTCCCGAGCGAGCGACTTGCCGGGAAGCGGATCGTCACCGTCGTGCCGACGCCCTTCTTGCTGTCGATCTGACAGGTTCCCCCATGCAGCTCGATCAACTTGATCGACAGCGGCAGGCCAAGTCCGGCTCCGGGATGGCGGCGGGTCATGGATTCCTCGATCTGCCCGAATCGACTGAGTGCGAGGGGTATTTCTTCCGGCGCCATGCCGATTCCGGTGTCGGCGACGCGAATCTCGACGCTGCGGTCGGGACCGACCAGGGCGGACAGCGATATCTCGCCGCCCGGATCGGTGAACTTGACGGCGTTGCTCAGAAGGTTGGTCAGTATCTGCCTGATCTTGGTGCGGTCGCCGAGGAATCGAGGCAGGCCATTCAGCGATCCGACGACGAAGGAAATCTGGTTCTCGACCGCGCGCGGGCGAACGATCTGTGTCGCCTCGGCGATCGTTGCCGCGAGATCGGTTTCTTCTTCCTGGAGCTCGAGACGGCCGGTCTCGATCTTCGCCAGGTCGAGGATCTGATCGATGATGGTCAGCAGATGCTCCGCGCTTTGGGAGATGTCTTGCGTGTAGTTGCGATACTTGGGGCTTCCGATCGGGCCCATCATCTCTTCGGACATCACCTGCGCAAACCCGATGATGGCGTTGAGCGGCGTACGCAACTCATGACTCATGTTGGCCAGGAACTCAGTCTTCGCGCGGTTCGCCAGCTCGGCCTGCTCCTTCGCTTCGATCAAGGCTTCTTCGGTGTGCTTGCGATGGGTGATGTCGATCGCTGCGGTCACGACCAGGCCGACCTTGCCTTCGTTGGTGCCGAGCGGATTCTTGGTGACCAGCATCACTCGCTCGTCCCCGTTGGCATCGGTCATCGGCGATTCGTATGCCGGGATCGCGGCCCTATCGTTCAGAACCCGCAGGTCGCGCTGCTGGCTTTCGCTGTCGAACGGCTCGGGGAAAACCTCGGAAGTCGTGCGGCCGATCGCCTGGTCCCGGCCAAGGCGCGCGAGCGCTCCGGCGCCGGTGTTGAGGAACACCAGGCGCTGGTCGACGTCACAGGCGAAAATCACGCCCGGCACCGAATCGATCACCCCGCGCAGCCGCTCCTGGCTCTCCTCGAGGATCTCGCCGAGCAACCGGTGATCCTGGGACAGCTTCTGCTCCAGCGAATAGGCGCGGTTCTTGATGATCTGCTGCTGGCGGCGCAGAACCAGGAGGTTGTGCGAGCGCGCCCGGAACTCGTGATGATCGACCGGCGAAAGGAGGAAGTCGGTGGCGCCGGCCTCGAGCGCCTTGTAACGGAACTCGCGGTCCTCGTAGATCGTGATGACGATGACGGGCACGTCGAAACAGCCCGGAAGATGGCGGAAGCGGCGGATGAATTCGGCGCCGTCCAGCTTCGGCATCTTGTAGTCGGTGACGACCAGGTCGGGAACGTTGTCCTTTATCCAGTCGAGCGCCTCCACCGGATCGGCAAAAGCCTTGACGCTCGCGTCGGCCTCGATGGTGGCTGCAAGCTCGGTCAGGATACGCCGGTTGGTGACGCGATCGTCTACGATGACGATTTTAGACATGCCGGATTAGACCTCCCCCTTGATCGTCCCGCGGCAGAACAGCAGCGCCGCCACTCGGCCGGGGTCTCGATGACCCTGTCCTCGGATAGAAAATCGGCGAGGGGTTCCGGCTCCTTGTTCGGGTGCCTTTTCAGGCCGGCACCGTTAGCGCGGATACGCCGTCTTGCATTCCGACGGGGCGCTTTTCGCCAGGCGGCGATGCGTCCCTTAGGGGCTGCTGCCTCTAGATTGCCGCTCCGTTCACCCTAGCATCATTATTGGAAATCCTAAACGAGATGTTAATAAATGCTGCCTGGGGAAAAGCCTCATAACCCCTTGCATCGCTTTTCTTCCCTGTCTTGAACCTCGCACCGGCGCGTTAACCGGGCACGTTAAGGAGTGTATCGATGCGGCTTGCAGGAAAAGTGGCGCTGGTGACCGGCGCCGGCTCCGGTTTCGGTGCCGAGATCGCACGGCGCTTCGCGGCGGAGGGCGCCGCGATGCTGGTGGCGGATGTCGACGAGACCAACGGCCGGTCGGTCACGGGGGCGATCGCCGGTGCCGGGGGGCGGGCATACTTCGAGCACTGCGACGTCGCCCGGCAGGCCGACATCGCAGCTGCAGTCGCCGCGACCGAGCGGGCCTTCGGCGGGCTCGACATTCTGGTCAACAACGCCGGCGTCAGCCACAGCCGCAAAGGACTGCTGGAGGTCACCGAGGAAGAGTTCGACCGCATCTTCGCGGTCAATGTGAAGGCGATCTACTTCGCGACACTGGCTGCCGTACCCCGCCTCGCGGCGCGCGGTGGCGGGGTGATCCTCAACGTCAGCTCGACCGCGGCGGCTCGGCCACGGCCGGGCCTCACCTGGTACAACGCCTCCAAGGGCGCGGTCTCCACCGCCACCCAGTCGATGGCGGTCGAGCTGGCGCCGCAAAAAATCCGCGTGAATGCCCTCTGTCCGGTAATCGGCGAGACGGCGCTGCTGGAGACTTTCATGGGTTGCCGCGACAGCCCCGAGGCGCGGGCGAGCTTCCTCGCCGGAATCCCGCTCGGGCGCTTCTCGACACCGGCGGACGTTGCCGCGGGGGCGCTGTTCCTGGCCTCCGACGAGGCCGCATTCCTCACCGGCGTCTGCCTGCCGGTCGACGGCGGGCGGTCCGTTTAGGGCAAAGAGAAAGGCCCGGGCGACAAGCCCGGGCCCTTCCGAAAAGCCTCGATCAGACGGGCCTAGTCGCGCGCCACGCCGAAGATCTGCAGCAGCCAGATGAACATCGTCACGAAGCTGCCGTAGAGGGCGAAAGCGCCGAAGATCGCCTTGCGCTCGTTGGCCTCCGAGCCGTCGCTCTCCAGGTACATGCTGCGGATCATTTGGGTCTCGTAGGCGGTGAGACCGGCGAAGACCAGCACCACGACGATCGACAGGCCGAGATGGAACATCCCGCTCTGCAGGAAGAAGACGTTGACCAGTAACGCGATCAGCAGGCCGAAGGTCGACATCGCGAGGAACGCGCCCATCGGCGCCAGGTTGCGCTTGGTCGTGTAGCCATAGAAGCTGAGGCCTGCGAAGGCCGCCGCGGTGATGAAGAACACCCGGACCATCGACTCGCCGGTGTAGAAGTGGAACATCGGCGCCATCAGCGCGCCCCACATGGCGGCATAGACCCAGAAGCAGGTCTGGGCTGCGAAGCTGCTGCCACCCATGATGATGCGCGGGGCCATGAAGCCCATGCCGATGATGCCGATGAACAGCACCCAGCGGAACGGACCCAGGGCAACGGCCTGCATGATGGCCGGGTTGTTGGCGACCAGCAGGGCGACGATACCGGTGAAGGCAACGCCGAGGGCCATGTAGTTGTAGACCCGCAGCATGTAGCTGCGCAGGCCGACATCGACGTCGGCCGCGGCAGCTTGGCTGCGGTTCATGTATCTGCGATCGGGACCGAGAGCCATCGGGACTACCCCCAAAAAAGCCGGTTGAACTTGTATAACAATATTGGGCCAGAGAGAGGTTAAATCAATACTGATCGTCGGTCACTCGTTCGAATCTATTCATTTCAAATCAAGGACATGGAATCGCTCAGGCATTGCGAAGCAGAGGGGCAGCCTTCTGACCCAGCGCCCGCCAGGTGCCGGCTAGCGCGGCCGCCAGGGTCGCCAGGGCGGCAAGGCCGAGCGTGGTGGCCGCGGCCCCCGGCAGGAAGCCGAAGCCGAGCCCCATCACCTGGGTCAGAACGAGGGCCGCCGCCAGGCCGCCGACCAAGCAGGCCAGCAGCGCCGCCGCGAGGCACAGCAGCCCGTACTCGACCAGCATGGCCTCGGCGATCAGCAGCCGGGTGGCGCCCAGGGTCTTCAGCACCACCGCGTCATAGACCCGGCGCTGATGCCCGGCCGCCACCGCGCCGGCCAGCACCAGCACGCCGGCCAACAGCGCCACCGCGGCGATCGCGCTGAGCGCGATGCCGACCTGCTCCAGCACCCGCGCCGCTTCGGCCAGCGCTTCCTTGACCCGCACCGCCGAGACATTGGCGAGCGCGTCGGTGACCGCCCGCTCGACCGGTCCTTCCGCCTCGGGGGTAGCCTCGACGGTGGCGATGTAGCTCTGCGGTGCGCTTTCCAGCAGGCCGGGCGAGAACACCATGACGAAATTCATGGAGAGTGTGGACCAGTCGATCTCGCGCAGGTTGACGATCTCGGCCTCGATGGCACGTCCGAGCACGTCGACGGTCAGGCGGTCGCCCGGCTCGAGATCCATAGCCTCTGCAACCTCGGCGTCGAGCGAGACCAGCGGCGGGCCGCTGTAGTCGGGCGCCCACCAACCTCCGGCGATAACCTTCGCGCCCTCCGGCGGCTCGCGCGACCAGGTGATGCCGCGGTCGCCGCGGAACACCCAGGCGACATCGGAGGGAATGTCCAGCTGAGCGATCGGCGTGCCCTTGAGCGCGAGAATCCGTCCGCGCAGCATCGGCAGCTTGGCGGTGATGCGGGCCCCCGGCGTCGCGGCGACCTGGCGTTCGAACTCGGCCAACTGGTCGGGCTGGATGTCGATGAAGTAGAAGGCCGGCGCGCGCTCGGGGAGATTGCGCTCGACCTCCAGCTTCAGGTTCCCCTCGATCAGCGCCAGCGCGACCAGAACCGTGAGACCGAGGCCGAGCGACAGCACGACACTCGGCGTTGCAGCGCCCGGTCGATGGAGATTGGCGATAGCAAGGCGCCAAGCCGGACGGCGCAATCGCGGCACGCTTCTCGCGAGGCTCATCGCCAGGCTGGCGGCGGCACGAAACAGCACCAGCGTCAAGATCGCGCCCAGCACGAAAGCCGCGGCGATGAGGCGATGGTCGCTGCTGACGATCACCAATGCCGCGAGCAGGCCCCCGACGAGGCCGAGCGCGACAAGCGTGCGCCGTTCCGGCCGCACCACGGGCGGCACGAGCAGGCGGCGGAACAGGGCGGCGGCGGGAACTGCCCGCGCTTCGGCGAGCGGCAGCAGCGAGAAGGCGAGCGCGGTCAGCAAGCCGAAGGTGGCGGCGATCAGCAGAGGGAGAGGATAGATCCCGATCGTCAGATCCCAACCGAAATAGCGATCCAGAAATCCACGCACCAGCAGTGGCGCTGTGGCGCCGACCAAAAGACCGAGTAGCGTGCCGAGCCCCGCCAAAGCCAGGATCTGAATCAGGTAGACGCGGAAGATAAGGCGGGCCGGTGCACCCAGACATTTCAACGTGGCGATGGTGGCGAGCCGCTCCTCGAGATAGCTGCGCACTGCGTTGCCGACGCCAACGCCGCCGACCAGCAAGGCTGAGAGCCCGACCAGCGTCAGGTAGAGGCGCAGGCGGTCGAGGAAGCGCTGCAGGCCGGGTGCGGCCTCCCTGGCATCGCGCACGCGCCAGCCTGCGTCGGGATAGCGCTCCAGCAATTCGGCCTTCAGCGCCGGCACGGCGCGGGGATCGGCGAGCGCTACGCGGTTGTGGTAATGAACTAGGCTGCCGGGCTGGACCAGGCCGGTCGCCGCCAGCCCAGCCTCGCTCACCAGAACGCGCGGTCCGAAGCCGATCAACTCGACAGCGCTGTCCGGCTCTTTCTCGATGACAGCGCGCACCTGGAAGCGGGCCTCACCGATCTCGATCGTGTCGCCGACCGTGACACCGAGGCGCCCCAGGAGACGGCGCTCGATCGCCGCACCCTGCAGGCCGTCGCGCTCCTCGAAGGCGGTGGCGAGCGACTGCGCGGGAGCAAGGATCGCTTGGCCGTAAAGCGGATAAGCTCGGTCGACCGCGCGCAACTCGATCAGCGTGCGTGCGCCGTCGGTCACGCTCTTGGCCATAGAGCGCAGATCGCTGACCTGCGATACCCGCGCCTGCGCCTCGAGCCAGGCGCGCACCTCGGCATCGAGCGGTCGGTGATTGACCCGGATATCGAGATCGCCGCCTAAAAGGCGCTGCCCATCCGCGCGCAAACCCGAGGTTAGCGCGGTCGAGAGCGAGCCCACTGCGGCGATCGCCGCCACGCCGAGCAGCAGGCAGGCAAGGAACACGCGAAACCCCTTGAGTCCTCCGCGCAACTCGCGCTGCGCCCACTTTGCGGCGAGCAGCAGGCTCGCTCCGCCACCGCTCACGCGCCACGCTCCGCCGCGGTCGGCGCGCGCTCCACGATGCGGCCGCCGGTCATGTGGAGATGCCGGGCGCAGCGCGCGGCCACCGCCGGATCGTGGGTGATGAGAAGAAGCGTGGTACCGTGGTCGGCGCGCAGGCGGAACAGCAGCTCGATTACCTGGCGTCCGGTCTCGGCATCGAGGTTGCCGGTCGGCTCGTCGGCGAGCAGCAGCGAGGGGCCGGGCGCGAAGGCGCGGGCAAGGGCTACACGCTGCTGCTCGCCGCCCGAGAGTTGGCCGGGATAGTGGGTGAGGCGATGGCCGAGGCCGACTTTTTCGAGCGCGGCGGCGGCGCGCTCGAAGGCGTCGACCTTGCCGGCGAGCTCGAGCGGCACCGCTACGTTCTCCAGTGCGCTCATGGTCGGCACCAGATGGAAGTCCTGGAATACGATCCCGACCCGATCCCGGCGAAAGCGAGCGAGGCCGTCCTCGTTGAGGCCGGCGAAGTCGATGCCGTCGATGGCGACGCGGCCGGCAGTCGCCCGCTCCAGCCCGGCGACGATCATCATCATGGAGGACTTGCCCGAGCCCGAGGGGCCGAGCACTGCGACCGTCTCGCCGCCCGCGACCGAGAGATCGAGGTCGCGCAGGATCTCGACCGGCCCGGCCGCCGACGGCAGGGTCAACTCGACCTTGGTGAGACGGATGATCTCGCCAGCGGCAGGCTCTGGGGCGGCTGGCGTCGACTGGTCCACGGGCTCCTCTGCTCCTCGCTCGTTCCAGGTGGGAGCGCCCGCCGCAATCCCGATTCCGGCCGCAGGACGCGAATGGCCCTCGAAGCGATATGTGGCCGGGGCAGGCCCTGTCAACGCCGCAGGGCCGATACCGCAGCCTTGACCGGAAGCTCCAGCGGGCCAAAGTCTTGCCGGTGATGTTCCAAGCCCGCGTTCTCTTGTATGCAGCAACGACGCTGTTCGTTCTCCAGATGGGGGTCATGGCGTCGCCGCTCGGCGCGACGGAGCGCGTGCCCCTCAAGCTGCTGGCCTTCGGCGACAGCCTGATCCACGGCTATGGGCTGGCCGCAGCCGACACGCTTCCCGCCCAATTGGAGATGGCGCTCCAGGAGGCCGGCTACGTGATCGAAGTGTTGAACGGCGGCAACTCGGGCGACACCACCGCCTCGGGGCTCGCCCGGCTCGACTGGAGCCTCGCCGAGCAGCCGGATCTGGTCCTGTTGGCGCTCGGCGCCAACGATGGCTTACGCGGACTCGAGCCGGTCGCCACGGCGGCCAATCTCGACGCCATGCTGACCGAGCTCGAGCAGCGCGGAATTCCGGTGCTGCTGGCCGGCATGCTGGCGCCGCGCAATCTCGGCGCCGACTACGCGGCCGAGTTCGATAACCTCTATCCGCGGCTTGCCGAGAAGCATGCTGTCGCCCTCTACCCCTTCCTGCTGGAGGGGGTGGCGCTCGATCCGGCCCTCAACCAAGCCGACGGCATTCATCCCAATGCCAAGGGCGTGACGGCCATCGTCGAAGGCCTGGTCCCTCATCTTACCCCGCTGCTGGACCGGCTCGACGCCAAGACAGCCGGCGAGTAGCACCTTCCGCCCAGCTCTGGGCGGTTTGCCAGCCGCCCCTCCATCGGGTAACAAGATGGCCGTAATCCAGCCCTGTCGCGCCGCGGCGCACCCGGCTCCGGCGGCGTCCCTCGCCCCGTCCCGCCGACCACGATCCGACGGAGGAGCCTTCCCGTGGAGAGACGAGCCCTCGGCCGCAGCGGCTTGGCGGTCCCCAAGATCTGTCTCGGCACCATGACCTGGGGCGAACAGAACAGCGAACAGGACGGCTTCGCCCAGATGGACTTCGCGCTCGACCGCGGAGTGGATTTCTTCGACACCGCGGAGATGTATCCGATCGCGCCGCGCGCCGAGACCTACGGCCGCACCGAGGAGATTATCGGCAAGTGGCTGAGGGCACGCTGCACACGCGACAAGATCGTCCTGGCGACCAAGGTGACCGGTCCCGACACGCGCTTCCTCTACATGCGCGACGGCAAGCCGCGCCTCAACCGCAAGCACATTGTGGCAGCGATCGATGGCAGCTTGAAACGGCTGCAGACCGACTATGTCGATCTCTACCAGCTTCACTGGCCCGACCGTACCACCAACGCCTTCGGCCAACTGGGCTACGAGCAGCTCGAAGAAGACACGGTCCCGCTCGAGGAATCGCTGGCGGCGCTAGCCGAGCTGGTGACGGCCGGCAAGGTGCGCTACATCGGCGTCTCGAACGAGACGCCCTGGGGCCTGATGCGTTACCTCGCGCTCAGCGATGCGGGCTACGGCCCGCGCATGGTCTCGATCCAGAACCCTTACAGTCTTCTCAACCGCAGCTTCGACGTCGGCCTGGCTGAGGTCGCGCTGCGCGAGGACTGCGGGCTCCTCGCCTACGCGCCGGTCGCGGCCGGGGTGTTGACTGGAAAGTATCTGAATGGCGCCCGGCCGCCCGGTGCGCGCATGACGTTGTTTCCAAACAATCGCCGCTACCTCGGCCGGGCGGCCGAGGCGGCGACCGCCGACTATGTGGAACTCGCCCACGAGGCGGGCCTAGATCCGGCGAGGATGGCGCTGGCTTTCGTGCTGTCGCGGCCCTTCGTGACGTCTTCGATCGTCGGCGCCACCTCGATCCCGCAGTTCGAGAACGCCTTGGCCGCTGCGGATGTCATGCTCTCGGCCGCAAGCACACCTATCCCTGCCCGTGACCGTCGTGCCTTACTGCGAGGGACTTTGCCGATGCGCCTCTTCGTTGCCCTCGATCTTCCCGAACCGGAGCGCCGGCGCCTGACCGAGCTCGCCAACGGGCTCCCGGGTGCGCGTTGGGTGGCGCCGGAGAACCTGCACCTGACGCTACGTTTCGTCGGCGAGGTCGACGGCCGCGACGCCCAGGACATCGATAGCGCGCTTTCCGGCCTGCGCTGCGAGCGCTTCACGCTGTCGCTGAACGGTGTCGGCCACTTCTCCGAGGGGCAGAAGCCGCGCCAGCTGTGGGTTGGCGTCGAAGCCGAGCCGATCCTGCAGCGCCTGCAGGCCAAAGTCGAGCAGGCGGTGCAGCGCGCCGGTCAGCCGCCCGAGCGGCGCAAGTTCAAGCCGCACGTCACGTTGGCGCGCCTGCGCGATGCGCCGATCGCCAAGATGCAGGATTTTCTTACCCGTCACGCGCTCTATCGCTCGGCGCCCTTCGTGGTCGGCGAGTTTCTGCTCTATTCGAGCTTCCTGACCGACAACGGACCGATCTATCGCGTCGAAGCGGAGTACCCGCTGCTGCCGGCCGAGAACGGCTCGGTGTCCGCCGATCCGGGTCTGCGTTAGGCGAAGCGTCGCAGGCGCGCCGTCACCTCGCCGATGTAGCTGCCGCCGAACAGCAGCGCATGCACCATCAGCGGATAGAGGTTGTAGAGGTCGCGCCGCTCCTCGAAGAAGTCCGGCGGGATGGGCCTCAGCTCATGGTAGCGAGCAAAAAAATCCCGGCCCAGCGGACCGAAGAGCGTGCCGAAGGCGAGCTCGATCTCAGGGTCGGCGAAATAGATCGCCGGATCGAGGCAGGCGGCGATGCGGCCGTCCTTTACCAGCACATTGCCGCTCCAGAGATCGCCGTGGATCAGCGACGGCGACGCGCCGCTCGGAATCAAGTCCGGCAGGCGCGCGGTCATGCGCTCCAGATCGCGCGCTGCCCTGTCCGAGAGCTTTCCGGCATCCCGGAGCAGGCGGCCGAGCGGCAGCAGGCGCCGCGCGCCGAAGAAGCCGGGCCAGTCGGGCGACCAGTCGTTGGCCTGGCGCAGCGGTCCGATCACGGTGTCGCGCTCGAAGCCGAAGCCGGGTCCGGTGATGCCGTGCAGGGCGGCGAGCAGCTCGGCCAGATGGCGCTCCGCGCTCCCGCCGACACGACCGCCGTGCTCGACGAGCTCCATCAGCAGGAGATCGCGCGATGATCGCAGCACGCGCGGGACCGGCAGGCTGCTGTGCTCAGCGAGATAGCGCAGCATGAAGCCTTCGAGCGAGAGGTCGAAGGCGTCGCCGAGTGGCTGCACCTTGGCGACCAGCGCTGCGCCGTCGGCGAGCGTCACGCGATAGACTTCGGCGAGGCAGCCGCCGTGAAGGCGCACGGCGCTTGTGGGCTCGCTGCCGCAGGTTTCCGCGATGGCTGCGCGGACGGCGGGATCGGCGAGCGGCGCAGGGCCCGCCGCGCTCATAGTGCCGGGCTCTGCTCCCGGGGCTCGGCGAGGCTCGCCAGCAGCGCCTCGACGCCGACCTCGATCAACGCCAGCGTCTCGCCGAAGTGGCTCTCCCCGCCGTAATAGGGATCGGGGACATCGCCGCTCTTCGGCAAAGCGCCGCGCTCGGCGGCGAAGTCGAGGAACAGCTTGAGGCGATGGCGCTGGTCCGGCGGGCAGCGGCGCTCCAGGATCCTCAGGTGCCCCTCGTCCAGCGCGATGATCAAATCGAATGCGGCGAAGTCGCGCGAATTGACCTGTCGGGCGCGCAGCGGCGCCAGATCGTAGCCGCGCGCGGCGGCGGCGGCGATCGAGCGCGCGTCAGGCGGCTCGCCGACGTGGTAGTCGTGGGTGCCGGCGGAATCGATCTCCAGCGCCAGGCCGCGGTCGGCCGCGCGCTTGCGCAACACCGCCTCGGCGGTCGGCGAGCGGCAGATGTTTCCGGTGCAGACGAAGAGAATTCGCGCTTTGCTCATCCCGCGTTCGCTCGCAATTTCGCCCTGGCCCCTGGCCGGTGGGCGCGCCGTCGCGGCTCGTCTATCATCGGCCTTGTCATGGAGCAAGAAACCACGAGCTTGACGGACCGTCATCCGCTTCCGAAGCACGGCCGCATCGTCGTGCTCACCGGCGCCGGCATCTCCAAGGAGTCGGGACTTTCGACCTTCCGCGACGCCGACGGCATCTGGGCCCGGGTGCAGGTCGAGGATGTTGCCACACCCGAGGCTTTCGCCCGCGATCCGTCGCGCGTCCAGGCCTTCTACAACGCGCGGCGCGGGCACCTGCTCGACGCGGCGGTCCGGCCCAACGCCGCGCATCTCGCGCTCGCCAGGCTGGAGGCGGCCTGGCCGGGCGAAATCCTGCTGGTGACCCAGAACATCGACGATCTTCACGAGCGCGCCGGCAGTCGCCATCTGGTTCATATGCATGGCGAGTTGTTGCGCGCCCTCTGTATCTCCTGCCAGGCCTCCAGTCCGTGGCGCGCCGAGATCGGCCCCGACAGCCTGTGCCCGGCCTGCGCGGCCAGGAACAGCCTGCGTCCCGACGTGGTGTGGTTCGGCGAGACGCCCTATCACCTCGACCGCATCTATGGCGCGCTCGCCGGCTGCGATCTCTTCCTCTCGATCGGCACCTCCGGCAACGTCTATCCGGCGGCCGGCTTCGTCGCCGAGGTGCGCGCAAGCGGCGGCGGCCACACGGTCGAGCTCAACCTGGAGCCGTCCGAAGGCGCCAGCCTGTTCGCCGAGGCGCATCACGGGCCGGCGGCGAGCCTGGTGCCGGCCTATGTGGAGCGGCTGTTGAGCGAACGGGGCCTCGGTTCGTGAGCGCGTCCGGCGATCTCGCCGAGACCCTGGCCGCGGCACGGGCCTGCCGGATCTGCGCCGCGGAGTTGCCGCTCAGTCCACGCCCGGTGGTGCGCGCGAGCGCTAGCGCGCGCCTGCTGATCGTCGGCCAGGCGCCTGGCACCAAGGTCCACGAGAGCGGCATTCCCTGGAACGATCCGTCCGGCGTTCGCCTGCGCGACTGGTTGGCCGTCGAGCGCGATCTGTTCTACGACGAGCGGCGGGTCGCCATCGTGCCGATGGGCTTCTGCTATCCGGGCCGCGACGCGCACGGCGGCGACAAGCCGCCACGGCCCGAATGTGCGCCCCGGTGGCATCCGCCGCTGCTGGCGGCGATGCCGAGGATCGAGCTGGTGCTGCTGGTGGGCGCCTACGCGCAGCGGCGTTATCTCGGCACCGCCGCCAAGGCTTCCATGACCGAGACGGTTAGGGCCTGGCGCGACCATCTGCCGCGCCAGCTGCCGCTGCCGCACCCGAGCTGGCGCAACACCGCCTGGCTCAAAAAGAACCCCTGGTTCGAGCGCGAGCTGCTGCCGGTGCTGCGGTCGCGGGTGGCGGCGCTGGTCGGTTCCTAGTAGGACTGGCGCTTGAGGCCGCTGACCTCGACGATGCCGGCCGAGATCGCCTCGCGCAGCGCGGCAATGCCGCGGTCGAACTCCTCGTAGCGCTTGCGGGCCTTGCGCAGCTCTTCCGCTTCGAATGCGCCTACCAGCGGGGTGGCGAGCCGGCGCTCCAGCAGCAGCGCCAGGTAGCGGCCGCGCAGCTTGGTAGTCTTGCGGATCAGCGCCTCGATCTCCTGGGGCGGAACCCGGACCACCGCCTGCATCACGGCGTCCCTGGTCTCGCGCAGCATCAGGTCGTCGAGATGGCGCAGATACTGCCCGAGCGTCATCTCGGCGGGTGCGGGCCTGCGGGTGTCCGCGACCGCCGGTCTGGCGGCGGCGGGCGCTGTCTTGTGCGGCTCGGCGCCGCCGCGCTTCATCCAGGAGAAGGCGGCGGTCTCCATGCTCTCGGCCAGAGCCATGCGTCTTGTCCTTTCGAATGGCGGAACTCCGCCATTTGCGACGCAAGCGCCATGCCAGTAGGAAAAAGCCGGGCCGGCCGCCGATTGCGCGCCGGGAAGGGCTGCGGTGGCGCGCCTGCCCGGCAGGATTTGCCGGGCGCCGGCGGTCAGGCCTGCTCCTCGAGCCGCTCCATGTCGTCGTCGGAGAAGCCGAAGTGATGGCCGATCTCGTGGATCAGGACGTGGCGGACGATGTCGGCCAGCATCTCGCCGCTCTCGCACCAGTAGTCGAGGATCGGCCGTCGGTAGAGATAGACCGTGTCGACGTCGTCGGGCTGATCGAACTGGCTCTTGCGGGCCAGATGGACGCCGCGATAGAGGCCGAGCAGCTCGAAGGCCGAATCGCAATCGAGATCGTCGAGCGTCTCCTCGTCGGGGAACTCCTCGATGCGGATCACCAGGCCGGACATCACCCGCCGCAGCTCCATCGGGATGGTCGCCAAGCCTTCGCGGGCCAGCGCCTCGAGGTCGCTCGCGTCGGGTGCCGTCGAGTAGCGGTCGATATCGTGTACCTGCGCCATCGTCCTTGTTGGCCGTAGTCCTGCGCGACGGCTCGGGTTTTCGGCCTTGACCCGGCCGAGCGGCCGGCAACACTCTCACCTGAGGCCGGATGGCGCAACCCACCGGGACGCTGCCCGATAAGGAGGGGCCGATGGTCGAGAAACTGACCGGCGCTGCGCGTGCCGAGGCGCTCGCGGGCCTTGGCGGCTGGGACGAGGTGACGGGGCGCGATGCCATCCGCAAGTTCTTCGCCTTCAAGGATTTCAATCGGGCTTGGGGATTCATGACCCGGGTCGCGCTGGCTGCCGAGAAGCTCGACCACCATCCGGAATGGTTCAACGTCTACAATCGGGTCGAGATCCTGCTGACCACCCATGACTGCAAGGGCCTCTCGGTGCGCGACATCGAGCTCGCCAAGCGCATCGACACCTTTGCCGGCTAACCGAAGAGCCCCGCGCCGCTACTGCATACGCATGCCGCCGTCGAGGCGCAGGACGTCGGCGTTGAGCATCCGGTTGGCGAGGATGTGCATGACCGCGCCAGCGTACTCCTCCGGCTTGCCGAAGCGCTTGGGGAAGGGCACCTGGGAGGCCAGGCTGTCGCGCACCTCCTGCGGCAGCTCCATCAACATCGGCGTGCCGAAGAGGCCGGGCGCAATCGTCATGACGCGGATGCCAAAACGGGCGAGCTCGCGCGCCGCCGGCAGCATCAGGCCGACGACGCCGGCCTTGGAAGCGGCGTAGGCCGCCTGGCCGAGCTGACCTTCAGTGGCGGCGACCGAAGCAGTGTTGACGATCACGCCGCGCTCGCCGTCGTCGCCGGGCTCGAGAGCAATCATGCCGTGGGCGGCGAGCCGCAGCAGGTTGAAGGTGCCGATCAGATTTACTTTCATGACCTTCTCGAACTCCGCGAGCGGCATCGGGCCATCGCGCCCGACGATGCGCCTCGGCGTTGCGACGCCGGCGCAGTTGACCAGCACGCTGGCCGCGCCCTGAGCTTCCCTCGCCTTGCCGACCGCCGCTTCGGCTGCGGCCGCCTCGGTGACGTCGCAGGCGAGCGCCAGGCCGCCGATCTCGGAGGCGATCCTGTTCGCGCCCTCGGCATTGACATCGAGCAGCGCCACCCTGGCGCCGGCCGCCGCCAGCTGGCGCGCGGTCTCGGCGCCCAGGCCGGACCCGCCGCCGGTCACGATCGCTGCAAGTCCCTTCACGTCCATCTCGTCTTTCCTCGCGGTCGTTGGTCTCAAGGCGGGGGGCTCTATAGCAGAGCGGCGCCGCCCTGACGAGACGGGCCGGCGGAAACGGGACGGCGGGGCGGTCAGCCGCGCGGGCGCAGCAGGGCGAGGCCGCTCCAGGCGAGCGCCAGCCAGCCGGCCATGAGCAGGAAGCCGCCCGCCGGCGCCAGCGGGCTGGTGATGTCGGCGAGGCCCAGCGCCTTCAGGTAGAGCGAGCCGGAGAACAGCAGGGTGC
>JBOHKJ010000050.1:0-2254 GCA_050728975.1 Kiloniellales bacterium
CGCATGGTCCGTCTGACGCGCATCTATACCAGGGGCGGCGACAAGGGCGAAACTTCGCTCGGCGACGGCGCGCGGGTGAAGAAGCACGATGCGCGGGTGGCGGCCTTCGGCGAGGTCGACGAGGCCAACGCGGCGATCGGCTTGGTGCGGCTCGAGATCGACCGCAAGCTCGATCCGCTGTTGGCGAAGATCCAGAACGACCTTTTCGATCTCGGCGCCGATCTCTGCCGGCCCGCCGACCCCAAGGACGGCCGGCCGGCGCTCAGGGTCACCGCGGCCCAGGTGGAGGCCCTGGAGCAGGCCATCGACCAGTTCAACGTCGGCCTGAAGCCGCTGGAGTCCTTCGTGCTGCCGGCCGGCAGCCGAGCGGCGGCCGCGCTCCATCTCGCACGGACGGTGACGCGGCGCGCCGAGCGGGCGATGACCGCGCTCGCCGAGAGCGGCCCGGTCAATCCCGAGGCCATCAAGTACATGAACCGGCTCTCGGACCTGCTGTTCGTGCTGGCGCGGCTCGCCAACGACGGCGGGGCCGGCGACGTGCTATGGCGCCCCGGCGGCGAAGCCGCCAAGAGTTAGCGGCGCAGCCGCGACAGGCCAACGGGGATGCGCCGAAGTCGACCAACGTCACCCTCTCCACCCCTGGGGGTAGAGAGGGTCGGAGTGAGGCGGGGGATAGCTCCGAGAAGCCGACCTCACCCGGCTCGCCCTTGCAGGGCTCGCCACCCTCTCCCCCCGCTGGGCGGAGAGGGACGTAGCGCTCTCTGCAAAGCCCGGGAAATGGCCGGATTGGGCTGGAATTGGGCTGCGAGGCGCCGGCCCGGCGGCGTTGACAGCGCTCGGGGGCCGCTTCTACTGTGCAGCCGCAACATAAACGACATCCGGCCGCCCCCGCGCCGGCCCCGGCCCGGCGGAGCCCTTCTATTTCCTTACGGATCGCAGCCTAAACGAAACCCATGAAAGTTCTGGTACCGGTCAAGCGCGTCATCGACGCCAACGTGAAGGTTCGGGTGAGGCCCGACGGCTCCGGGGTCGAGCTCGCCAATGTGAAGATGGCGATGAACCCCTTCTGCGAGATAGCGGTCGAGAAGGCGGTGCGCCTCAAGGAGGCCGGCATCGCCAGCGAGATCGTGCTGGTCTCGGCCGGGGTCGCGCAGTCCCAGGAGACGATCCGCACCGGGCTGGCGATGGGCGCGGACCGCGGCATCCTGGTGCAGCACGACGGCCCGCTGGAGCCGCTGGCTGTCGCCAAGCTGCTGAAGGCCCTGGTCGACAAGGAGCAGCCGAAACTGGTGCTGTTGGGCAAGCAGGCGATCGATGGCGACAACAACCAGACCCCGCAGATGCTGGCGGCCCTGCTCGGCTGGCCGCAAGGCACCTTCGCCTCCAAGGTCGAGCCCGAGGGCGAGGGGCTGAAGGTGGTGCGCGAGGTCGACGGCGGCCTGGAATCGGTGACGATCAGGCTGCCGGCGGTGGTGAGCGTCGATCTCCGCCTCAACGAGCCGCGCTACGCCTCGCTGCCCAACATCATGAAGGCCAAGAAGAAGCCGATCGAGACGGTGACCCCGGCCGACCTCGGCGTGGACGTGACGCCGCGGGTCAAGACCCTGAAGGTGGTCGAGCCGCCGGCGCGCAAGTCCGGCGTCAAGGTCGCGAGCGCCGCCGAGCTTGTCGAGAAGCTGCGCAACGAAGCCAAGGTGATCCCATGAGCGTCCTGGTGGTCGCCGAGCACGACGGCACGGAGCTGAGGGCCGCAACGCTCAACACCGTCGCCGCCGCCAAGGCGATCGGCGGCGAATTGCATATCCTGGTGGCCGGACAAGGCTGCAAGGCCGCCGCCGAGGCCGCCGCGAAGATCGAGGGCGCCGCCAAGGTGCTGCTGGCCGACGAGGCGGCGCTGGAGCATCTCCTGGCGGAGAACCTGGCGCCGCTGATCGCCAAGCTGGCGCCAAATTACAGCCACGTGCTGGCGCCGGCCTCGACCTTTGGCAAGAACGTGATGCCGCGCGCGGCCGCGCTGCTCGACGTGCAGCAGATCTCCGACATCAGCGAGGTGGTCTCGCCGGACACCTTCGTGCGGCCGATCTATGCCGGCAACGCCATGGCAACCGTGCAGTCGAGCGATGCGATCAAGGTGATCACGGTGCGCTCGACCGCCTTCGACGCGGCGGCCGCCGAGGGCGGCTCGGCGGCGATCGAGAACGTCGGCGGCGCCGAGGACAGCGGCCTCTCGCGCTTCCTCGGCCAGGAGCTGACC
>JBOHKJ010000051.1:0-2845 GCA_050728975.1 Kiloniellales bacterium
TTCCACGGCAGCGCGGTAGTCAAGAGTTGCGAGGTCGCCGGCAGCTTCGAGGGCGAGCTGACGGTGAGCGAGAGCCTGGTCGTGCGCAACGGCGGGCGGGTCAACGGGCGCATCAACTACGGCGAGATCGAGATCGAGCGCGGCGGACGCATCGGCGGCGCGATCGAGCTGCGCGACGTGGCGCCGCGGCCGCTCGCCTTCCGCAGCCCGACCGCCGACACGCTCGCCCGCGACCTGGCGACGCGCAGCAAGCCGGGCCTCGCCGCCGCCGAGGGCAGCGAAGCGCGCGGCGAGGGCGACGCAAGACCGCCGCAGCCGGAATCGGCCGTTTCTTGAATCCAGAACGCGAGCGTAGGGATTCTTGCGCGCCGCTCGGTCCGGCGATCGCGCTTTCCGCAGCATTGCTGCTCGGCGCTTGCGCCGAGCAGGCGCCGAGCGCAGGCGACGACCACGCTTCGATCACCCATCCGGCCGCCGCTGCGCGTGCCGGCGCTGCCGCAAGCGCGCCGTCAGCCCAGGCCGGGGCCTCGGAGAGCGCGGCGCTGACTCCGCCGGCGGCCCCCGCACCGGCACCCGAGCTGCCGACGATCGAGGCCGAAACGCTGCTCGGCAAGAGCGCCGGCGAGATCCTGTCGCTGCTCGGCGAGCCGCAGCTGAAGCGCCGCGAGGCCGCGGCCGAAGTCTGGCAGTACCGTGGCCAGGACTGCGTCATGGACCTGGTGCTCTATCGTCAGGGCGAGGCTTCCAAGGTGCAGTACCTGGAAGCGCGAGATCGCAAGAAAGCCGACGTCGTGGAGGCGCAGCCCTGCCTCGATGCGCTGCTGAGGGTCCCCGACGCCAAGACCGGCTGAGACCGCCTCGTCAGCGCGTCGCCAGGTTCTTTGCCGGATAACGGCAGATATCGACGATCACGCAGATCGCGCAATCGGGCGTGCGCGCCTTGCAGACATAGCGTCCGTGCAGGATCAGCCAATGGTGGGCGTGAAGCTTGCGGTTGGACGGCGTCACCGCCTCCAGCCTCGCCTCGACCTCGAGCGGCGTCTTGCCCGGCGCCAGGCCGGTGCGGTTGGCGACCCGGAAGATGTGGGTGTCGACGGCGATGGTCGGCCGGCCGAAGGCGATGTTGAGCACCACGTTCGCGGTCTTGCGGCCGACTCCCGGCAACGCCTCGAGCGCCGCGCGATCACCCGGCACCTGGCCGCCGTGCCGCTCGATCAGCAGCCGCGAGAGCGCGATCACGTTCTTGGCCTTGGCATTGAAGAGACCGATGGTCTTGATGTGCTCCTTCAGGTCGGCCTCGCCGAGCGCCAGCATCTTCTGCGGACTATCTGCCACCTTGAAGAGCGACTTGGTCGCCTTGTTGACGCCGGCGTCGGTCGCCTGGGCTGACAGCACCACCGCGACCAGAAGCGTATAGACGTTGATGTGCTCCAGCTCGCCCTTGGGGGCCGGGTTCGCGGCGGCGAGCGCGTCGTAGAGACGGGCGATCTCGGCGGCGCCGAGCGGGCTGGCAGGCAGTGTCAGGGCCGGTTGCTTCGCCTTGGCCGCACGGGGGCCCTGGCTTGCCTCGGCGGGGCGCGGGCGCCGCGCGGACTTGCTGGATCGAGCCATGATGCGGCCACTCTAGCCTTGTGCGCTGAGGGGCGTAAGATCGCGCCATGAGCGACTCGAAGGAAAACCGGAGCGAACCGGGCGAAGGCGGAGCGCCGCCACGCCCGGCACTGCTCGATCTCGAGATCAGGCCCTACCGCAGCCTCTCGCCACGGGGCTTTGTCATATTTATGGCAGCGATCTCGGTGGTGTCGTTCGGGGCCGGATGGGCTTTCTTCCTGCTCGGCGCCTGGCCGGTCGTCGGCTTCCTGGGCCTCGACGTGGCGTTGGTCTATCTCGCCTTCCGGATCAATTACCGCGCGGCGCGGCGCTGGGAGCGGCTTCGCCTCACGGCCGACAGCCTGCTGGTGGCGCGCGGCGACGAGGCGGGCGAGCAGAGCCGCGAGACCCTTCAGCCCTACTGGCTGACGCTGCGGCTCGCCGGTCCGCAGGATCAGCCGCGGGCGCTGCTGCTGCGCAGTCACGGGCGCGACTGCGAGATCGGCCGCTTCCTCGGCCCCGCCGAGCGCCTGGCGCTGGCCGAGCGCCTGCGGCGCGCGCTCGCTTCCCTCCAGGCCAACCCGATACGCTGAGCGCGGAATGGACGAGATTCTGGATCGCCTGCCCGAGCTGGAGACGCCGCGGCTGCGGCTCTATCCGCAAGCCATCGAGGATCTGGACGCGCGGCTCGCCATGGATCGCGATCCCGAAGTGATGCGCTTCATCCGCGAGATTCCAGAGGACGCCGAGGCGCAGCGCGAGAGCCTGCGTTCGCTGATTCTCGGGGCCGGGCGCAAGCAGCGCTTCTGGCACATCGAGGAAAAGGAGAATCCCGGCTTTCTCGGCTGGTGCGGCCTGTTCCCGCTCGACAACAGCCAGGAGATCGAGATCGGCTATCGCCTGTCGCGCGCCTCCTGGGGTCACGGCATCGCCAGCGAAGCGGCGGGCGTGGTGCTCGACTACGGCTTCCGGGTGCTGGAGATCGACCCGATCCTGGCCGTTGTCCACCCACAGAACATCGCCTCGCAATACGTGCTGGCGAAGATCGGCCTGAAGCGCGACGGCGAGGGCTTCCACTACGGTCATCAGCTTCCGATCTACCGCATGACCCGCGCCGACTACATCGCCGGCCGCAGCAAGAAAGCCTAGTGTGGTGGTTCGGAAGCTCTCTCTCTTGCCTGCCGCGAGTCCGTAAGAGAACTTCCGAACCGAACCACACTAGATTCATAGACTTGCTAGTGTCCTTCGAATCCGA
>JBOHKJ010000052.1:0-13895 GCA_050728975.1 Kiloniellales bacterium
GGGCAAAGGCGTTGCCGGCAATCCGGGGATCGGCCGGAACGGGTTCCCGCGCGGCCGGAGAGCATGTATGCCGAGAAGAGGATCGCTGCTTTGGGCGGCGCACGCTTCCCGGCATGCGCCGCAATCGGTGTCGCGACCGCCGAGCAATCCTCGCAGACTCCAGGAGCGAACGCGTTAACGCCATGCACCGACAACCGAACATCCTCTTCATCATGGCCGATGACCATGCCGCGAAGGCGATCAGCGCCTATGGCTCGCACATAATCACGACGCCCGGCATCGACCGGATCGCCGAGGAGGGCATGTGTCTCGACCACTGCTATGTCACCAACTCGATCTGCACGCCGAGCCGCGCCACGATCCTGACCGGGACCTACAACCACGTGAACGGCGTCACGACGCTCGCGACCCTGCTCGACAACCGCTGGCCGAACGTCGCGAAGAGCCTCCGGGCCGGCGGCTACGCGACCGCGATATTCGGCAAGTGGCACCTCGGCGAGGGGCCGCGCCACAGACCGACCGGCTTCGACGACTGGCGCGTGCTGCCCGATCAGGGCGCCTATTTCGACCCCGAGATGATCGGACCCGACGGTGCGCGCCATTACCGCGGTTATGCCACCGACCTGATCACCGACCTCTGCCTCGACTGGCTCGGCGCACGCGATCGCGACCGGCCGTTCTTCCTCATGTGTCACCACAAGGCACCGCATCGCGCCTTCGAGCCTGCACCCCGGCATGCCCGGCTCTTCGAGGGCGAGACGATCCCGGTGCCCGAGACCTTCGACGACGACTATAAGAACCGGGCCCGCGCCGCGGCGGCGGCCAGGATGCGCGTGCGCGTCGACATGACGTACGAGGACCTCGGCCTCGCCCAGCCGGAAGGGCCGGCGCACTACTGGAACGACGAGACCGGACGGCCGGACCGCGCCAAGGTGCCCGATCTAGAGGACCCGACCGGCCTCGTGCTGTTCGATCGCAATACGGGCGAGCGCTTCACCTTCGGCTCGAAGCACGAGCTCGATCACTTCAAGTACCAGCGCTACATCAAGCGGTACCTGCGCACGATCACGGCGGTCGACGAGAACGTCGGGCGGGTTCTCGACTGGCTCGACGAGGCCGGCATCGCAGAGGACACGATCGTCGTCTACACCTCGGACCAGGGCTTCTTTCTCGGCGAGCACGGCTGGTTCGACAAGCGGTTCATCTACGAGGAATCGCTCCAGATGCCATTCCTGATCCGCTATCCGGCGGGGTTCCGACCGGGCGTCACGGACGCGATCGCAACGAATGTCGACTTCGCACCGACCTTTCTCGACTATGCCGGGCTGGCGGTGCCTTCCTACATGCAGGGGCGCAGCCTGCGCCCGGCTCTCGAGGGCCGCGTGCCGGACGACTGGCAGCAGGTCGCCTATCATCGCTACTGGATGCACAAGGACAGCATCCACAATGCCTTCGCGCATTACGGCGTCCGCGACCAACGCTACAAGCTGATCTACTGGTACAACGAGGCGCTGGATCAGCCAGGCGCGCGGCCCGGCGACGAACCGCCGGAGTGGGAGCTCTTCGACTGCGCGGCGGACCCGCTCGAGCTCTCCAACGTGTTTCACGATCCTGCGATGACCGGGGTCGTGCGCGACATGATCGCGAAGCTCGATGCTAAGCTCGCCGAGATCGGTGACATCCCGGAGCATAACACGGCTGCCGTCCTTGCCGATCTCGCTTGAATCGCCTGATGGGAACCCCATGCCAAGAGACATTCCGGTAAGCAACGGCAATCTCCTCGTGAACTTCGACGCGAGCTACCGTATTCGGGACATCTACTTCCCCTGGATCGGCCTGGAGAACCACACCCGGGGGAACGCATTTCGCTTCGGCATCTGGGTCGACGGCCGCATCTCCTGGATGGGCCCGGAGTGGGAACGGGATCTCCGGTATCGCGACGACACGCTGGTCACGCAGGTGTCTCTCCGGAACAGCGCGCTGGCCCTGGAGCTTCGCTGTCAGGACACCGTCGATTGCCATCTCGACGTCTACGTCAGGCAGATTGAGGTCATCGACCTGGAAGGGAGAGAGCGCGAGGTCAAGCTGTTCTTCAGCCAGGACTTTCACCTCTATGGCAACGAGATCGGGGACACCGCCTACTACGATCCCCGCACCGGATGCGTCGTTCACTACAAGAGAAATCGCTACTTCCTCGTCAATTGCTGCAATTTCGAAAAGTCGGCGGCCGATTACTTCTCTTGCGGGGTCAAGGAGGGGCCCGGCAGGCAGCCCTCCTGGAAGGAGGCCGAAGGCGGAGAGCTCGGCGGGAATCCGGTCTCCGCGGGATATGTGGAGTCGACGGTCGGCCTGCGGTTGCACGTCCCTACCGGAGGATCGGGCACGGCCTTCTACTGGCTGGCTGCAGGCCGGCGCTACGAGGAGGTGGCCCACATCAACGCGGT
Source organism: Kiloniellales bacterium (assembly GCA_050728975.1). Classification (GTDB taxonomy): domain Bacteria; phylum Pseudomonadota; class Alphaproteobacteria; order Kiloniellales; family JBOHKJ01; genus JBOHKJ01. The sequence continues at coordinate 2,445 of JBOHKJ010000052.1, forward strand.
CGTTTCCGGGAAGACACCCGCCGGGCTGATCCGCCGAACGTCGGACTATTGGCAGGCATGGGTCCGAAAGGAACCGCGATCCTTCGGTGATCTGCCGAATTCCGTTGCGGATCTCTTCAACCGAAGCCTTCTCATCTTGAGAACCCAGATCGACAACCGGGGGGCGATCACCGCCGCGAACGATTCCGACCTCGTGCGTTTCGGGGGAGATACCTACTCCTACATGTGGGGCCGCGACGGGGCATTCGTCGCCGCCGCACTCGAGAAGGCCGGGTACCCGGAGCTGTGCCGGCAGTTCTTCGAGTTCTGCCGCGAGGCGTTGTCCCGGGAAGGCTACCTCTTTCAGCGCTACAGCCCGGATGGTTCGCTGGCCAGCACCTGGCACGCGTCGCTGCGGGACGGGAAGGACGTGCTGCCGATCCAGGAAGACTCGACCGCCCTGATTCTCTGGGCACTCTGGCTTCACTACGAGCGCTCGAGGGACGTGGAGTTCGTCCGGCCCCTCTACGAGACACTCATCCTGAAGTCCGCGGACTTTCTGGTGGCGTATCGCGATCCCGACACGGGACTGCCCATCCCCTCTTACGACCTCTGGGAGGAGCGCTACGGAGTCCACGCCTACACGGTCGCCGCAGTGATCGCCGGCCTCCGAGGGGCGGCGAACTTCGCGAGAGTGTTTCAGGATGCTTCCCGAGCTGAGACCTATGACACGGTGGCCGATTGGATGGCGGCGGGCGTGGCGGAGCATCTGTTCCACGCAGGTCACCAGCGGTACGCGCGCTCGGGCTACCGGAGCGAATCGGGCTACGAACTCGACGAGGTGATCGACGTCAGCCTCCTGGTGCTGGCGACGCTCGGCGCGCTCCCTCTGGACGATTCGCGGACCGTTGCAACGGTGGAGGCGGTTCGTCGGCAGTTGACGATCGAGACGCCGATCGGAGGTCTCGCGCGCTATCGGAACGATCGCTATCAGCGCGAAGACGACGTTCCGGAGAGTGTTCCCGGGAACCCCTGGTTCATCTCGATGCTCTGGCTGGGCGAATACCTGGTCGCTCGTGCCGGGAATTTCGAGGAGCTTCACGAAGCTCTGCCTTGCCTCGAGTGGTGCGCCAAGAATGCGCTCCCGTCGGGGGTTCTTGCGGAACAGGTGCACCCCATAAAGGGTTATCCTCTTTCGGTTTCCCCGCTCACGTGGAGCCACGCCGCCTACGTGTGGGTGGTCCTGCAATATGTGGAGAAGTTCGATTCGCTGAGGAACGACGCAGCGGATGCGCCCCCGCCGTGCTCATGACTTCGGGAGAAACTCGAGCGGCCCGCCAGGCGGCACCCTACAACAGCGGCAGCAATGGTGGGCCCGGCAGGATTCGAACCTGCGACAACGCCGTTATGAGCGGCGAGTTCTAACCGCTGAACTACGGGCCCGGCGCCATTCTGCCGTTGCTCGCCCGACGATCAAGGCGAAAAAGGCCGTGGGTGAAGGAGCGGGCCCGCCGGCCATTATCCTTGCACCCGACGCTGCCGGAGTGGCGCAGGCGCGCCCACTGGCCCTAGCTGTTCTTGAGCGAGAGGCGGGCGCACCTGCGTTGAGCCTTATGACAGCTAGCCATCGCGCAAGGGCAATTCCTGCGCGGCACGTCGCTAGGCTCGCTCCAAAGAAAACGCCTTCCCGTCCCCGCCGCGCCGGCTAGGGCGCCGGGACGGGAAGGCGCAAGAGTTACGCCGCGGAAGAGCACGCAACGCTCACTCGCGACTCTTCCGCCAAAACCTGAGCGGCGCGGCTCAGCGCTTCGACTGGCCCGGCTTCTGGCCGTGCTGGCCGTAGTGCTGCTGGCCCGGCGGCGAGGCGCTCGTCTGGCCGGCGGGCTTCTGTGGCGGCTTGGCTTGGCTCTGGGGCTTGTTCTGCGGTTGGCCGGTCGGCTTGCCGCCCGGTTTGCCAGGTTGGTTCGGCATTTTCTGAGGACTCCTGGACGCGAAGGCCCGGGACATCGCGAAGACTCTCGGCCGGGGCCTTGGCGCCCGACGTTACTCCCACATGGGAGCGGAACGATTGGGCGCCCGAAGGCCAGGCCGGTCAATGAGGAAAGGAGTCACAGCAACAGCGCTGCCCTATCGTCGCCGCAAAGTTAGGCGCGAGGCCGGGTTTTCCGGGCGCTATCGAGCCACCTCGAGGCGCCTGCTGGCGCCGCGGTAGTCCACTTGGCGCCGCACGAGGTCGATGCTCATCAGGTCCTCGCCGAGCACCAACCCGACGGGAAAATCCGCGGCGACCTCGGCGAAGAGCGCAGGACGGTCGCAGCCGGGCGGCACGAAGTGGGTGAGCGCGAGCGCCTTCACGCCTGCCTCGCGCGCGATCTTCCCGACCTCGCTGGAGAGCGTGTGATAACTGGCGACCTGCTCGATCGTCTCGGCGCTGCGCACGCTCTCCACCGCTTTCATCTCGCGATGGACGAAGACCTCGTGGAGGAGCAGGTCGGCCCCGCGTGCCGCTTCGATCAGCCCCGGACAGCGCCGGGTGTCGCCGGAGACTGCAAGCTTGATCCCGCCGCCGGTCGCGACGAAGCCGAAGGCCCGCTCGACCGGCTTGTGATCGACCTCCACCACCGCGACCTCGAGCGCGCCGAAGCGTAGTCGCTCGCCACCGGCGATTTCGGTCACTTCGACTTCGAGTGCGGCGGTGGAAGGCCTTCGCTCGTGGGCGACGCGCTGCTCCAGCTCGGGGCGCCACAGCGCCATCAGTCCCTCGACATAGCGCCGCGTGCCGGCCGGACCGAAAACTCGCTGCGGTCGGTCGCGGCCTTGATGCCAGGAGGAGATCACCAGCTGGAAGAGATCGACGACGTGATCACTGTGGAGATGCGTGAGCAGCAGCGCGTCGAGCTCGCCACCGCCGATGCCGGCCTGCGCGAGGCGCTGGGTCACACCCGAGCCGCAGTCGACCAGCAGCGCGGTCGCGCCGAGCCGCACGACCTGCGCCGGGCCGTAGCGCTCGGGATGGGGCGCCGGGCAGCCGGTGCCGAGCAGGATCAGCTCCATGAGAGGGCGAGCTTACGGGAGGTTGCGGCCGCCCGCCAGTTGGGCTGGACCGCTTCGCCGTTGCGCGGCGGCGGCCGCCGGACTACCTTGGCCGCGGTCCATTGGGGAGTAGCCGCCTCCGTCGAAGGAGGGGCCGCGTCAACAGACTTGGCAGTGCGTTTTCGCCCTGCCATGGCGCGGCCGGCCCGAAAGGCTTGGCGAGACCTTTGGCCTGGAACGCGCTCGAGCGGGCTCGGGCGGCGCGTCTCCGGGTCATCGGTTTCGAAGCGCCCAGCCCCCAAAAGAGACCCTTCCGTGGAAGCCTTCTTCTTCTCGATCCCCGCGGTCGCCCTCGCGGAGATCGGCGACAAGACCCAGTTGCTGGCGCTGCTGCTGGCGGCGCGCTTTCGCCGGCCGCTGCCGATCCTCGCCGGCATCCTGGTCGCCACGCTGGCTAACCATGCGCTGGCGGCAGCGCTGGGTGTCGCCGCCGCCGAGATGCTGCAGGCGGCCTGGCTGCCGTGGCTGATCGGCCTCTCCTTCGTGCTGCTCGGCCTCTGGATCCTGCGGCCCGACAGCCTCGAATGCCCGACCGCGCCCCTCCGTGTCCGCGGCGTCTTCCTGGCGACGCTGGTGCCCTTCTTTCTCTGCGAGATCGGCGACAAGACCCAGGTCGCGACGCTGGCGCTCGCCGCGCACTTCTCCTCCTTCGCCCTGGTGACGCTCGGGACCACACTCGGGCTATTTCTCGCCAACCTGCCGGCGGTGCTGCTGGGCGGGTTCGCCGCCGAGCGCCTGCCGCTCGCGTGGATACGCCGCGCCGCAGCGCTCGCCTTCGTGGCCCTGGGGCTTGCCACCCTCGCAAGCGCACCGACTACGCCGTGGGGTTAGAGATCGAGCGTGATCCAGGCGGGGTCGTGGTCGCTGCCGTCGCCGCCGTGCTTGCTGCGGCGATCGATCGTCGGCTCCGACATCCGCGGCGCAAGCGGCGGGCTCAGCCAGATATGGTCGAAGAGAAGATACTCGGCGGGCTGCCCGCTGGGCTTGAAGCGATGGGTCCAAGCCTTCGAGGCCGGCGGCGGCGTGTCCGGCCGGGCCTCGCGCGTTTCCTGCGGATCGGCCAGCGCATCGACCAGGCCGAGGCTGGAGTCGGCGAAGGCGGCCAGGAATGGCGAACTCGGCGGATCGTTCATGTCGCCGACCAGGACATAGCGGCTGTCCGGCCGGGTCTGCCGCTCGACAATCTCCTTGATCGTCTCGGCCTGGCGGCGCCGGCGCCTGTCGTTGTTTTCCTTCCCGGTGACGGGATCCTCGCGGAAGTCGACGAAGTGGCTCTTGAGGTGGGTGTTGAAGAGCGTGAAGAGCCGCGTGCTGCGCCCCGCGTTCAGAACTTCCACCTCCAGGAGATCGCGGCCGAAGACGGGTTCCTCCGGCGCCTCCCGATGGACCGCCTGGTGCCAGCTCGTGACCCTGCCGAGCGGCAGCTTGGAGAACACCGCCACGTCGATGAGCCGCGGGTCGTTTCCTTCGATCAGCGCATAGTGCGGATAGAGCCCGCCAAGGTCGTCGTAATTGAAGGTCTTGAGCGTATCGATGTCCTCCACTTCCTGGACCGCGAGGACGTCGACGCCCATCGCGACGATGCGCTGGGCGATCTTCGCGCGTTCTGCCGCGGGCTTCTCCTTGACGAGGCGCCCCTTGAAGGTCCGCAGGCGATAGATATCGTCCTCGGTGAACTTGTAGAGGACCTCCGAGTCGACCTCGGTGTCGTCGGCGGCGATCGCCTCTACCTGGCCGGCAAAGTTGAAGCGCGAAAAGAGATTGTTGATGTTGAAGGTGCCGACCGTGACGAGCATGGCGCGTCTCCTTCCACACGGATGGGAAAGCAGGGCCTCGCCAATGCTACTTTAACGGGTGGCTGCCTGTCCGCGACTAAACGAAAAGGGCGGCCCTCGGGGCCGCCCCTTGCACCGTTCCGGCGGGAGACATTTTTTTCTTCTGATACTCGTAGGTTACCTATAGTTTTCCCGCAATAGTTTTACGACTCGAAAGCTGCCGATGGCCATAGATTTTGACGTATACCTGCGCAAGCTGCGCCAGACACCACTTAGCGAGCAGACCGAGCTAACCGGCCGTTCGGCCCTCGAAGGGCTTCTGAACGAGTTCGCAGCCGCAACGACGAAAGGCCGTGCGACCATCCAGCACGAGCCCAAGCGGATCGCGGACAAGGGCGCGCCCGACTTCAAGGTAAGACTCCAGGGCATGATCCTGGGTTACGTCGAGACCAAGGGGATCGGCGAGAAGCTGGACAAGGTTCTCAAATCGGCGCAGATCGCCCGATACAAGAGCCTCTCGCAGAACATCGTCCTCACCGACTATCTCCATTTCATCTGGATCAGCAAGGACGGCGTTCAGCGAGAAACGCTGTGCTACGCGAGCGATCTGGAGAGCCCAAAGTTTCGGCCGCGTGAGGATCGGATCGCGGCTGTCACCAAGCTGCTGGAGGCATTTTTCTCGACCGCGCCGGAAGGCATCGGTCGCGCTCAGAATCTCGCGCTGGCGCTCGCCACGCGCAGCAAGCTGCTGCGCGACTATCTCGGCGAGGAGCTTGTGCGCCAGGAGCGTGACCACAAGGAAGGACGCCTCTACGGGCTATTCCAGATCTTCCGCGACCAGGTCTTCCACGAGCTGACGCTGAAGGAGTTCGCCGACGCCTTCGCACAGATGCTGGCCTACGGTCTGTTTCTGGCACGGCTCAACTCCGGTTCAAACGCAGTGACGCTGCACAATGCGCAGAAATATGTGCCCGGTTCTTTCCGACTGATCCATGAACTGGTCAGTTTCTTGACCGAGCTCGATAAGGATGAATACCGCGACGTACGCTGGGTGGTCGAGGAGGTGCTGTCGATCGTCAATGGGCTCAAGCTGGAAGCAATTCACGAGGACCTGTCGTTCCGCCGGCGCAAGGCCATCAGCCGCCAGCTGCGGGCGTCGGACGAGGAAGAGCACCGGCTGTTCGAGCGCGATCCCTTCATTTACTTCTACGAGGATTATCTCAGAGCTTACGACAAGGACACCAGGAAGAGCCGCGGCGTCTACTACACGCCCCCGCCGATCGTGAACTTTATCGTGCGGTCGGTGGACGACATCCTGAAGGAGAGTTTCGGTATCCGCGATGGCCTCGCGGATCATAAGCGCGTGACCGTTCTCGACTTCGCCTGCGGGACAGGAACCTTCCTGCTGGAGGTTTTTCAGCGCATCTTCGAGAACATCGGCGGGGTGGACTCGGCACGCGCGGACCTCATCGTGCGCGAGCATTTTCTGAGAAACATCTTCGGATTCGAATACCTGATCGCGCCCTACACTATCGCGCACCTGAAGCTCTCGCAATACCTTCAGGATCAGAAGCATCCGCTGAAAGACAATGAGCGCCTCCAGGTCTTCCTCACCAACACTCTGGAGCCGGTGGAACCCTTGAAGAATCTGCTCCTGCCCGCCGTGACGGCAGAGGTCGAAGCGGCTCAGGCCGTCAAAGAAAAGCCGATTCTCGTCATCACCGGCAATCCGCCCTACTCAGGCCATTCGAAGAACAAAGGTTCTTGGATCACCAATGCCGTTGGCGAGTACAAATTTACTTGGGAGAAGAGCGCAGACGGTTTGGAAGCAAGAAAACCGCTCGGCGAGAAAAATCCGAAGTGGTTGCAGGACGATTACGTAAAATTCATCCGCTTCGCTCAAATGAAAATGGACGGGTTCACGATCAAGACTGTGGCACCCGACGGCAAATCGATTGAGCATTCGGTTCCGGGAGTTGACAACGGCATCGTTGGCGTAATCACCAACCACTCATGGCTAGACAACCCGACCTTTCGCGGCATGCGGCAATCGCTGATGCGTAGCTTCGAGCAAATATACGTCCTCGACCTGCACGGTAGCACCAAGAAGAAAGAAAGTGCGCCGGACGGTTCCAAGGACGAGAATGTCTTCGACATCGAGCAGGGCGTAGCAATCAGCTTGTTTGTGAAGGGGCCGGGCCTGGAGCGTGGGGTCTGGCGCGGTGATTTGTGGGGCAAGCGCTTGGAGAAGTATCAGGCAGCTGCGGAAAGCAAGCTGAAGACGGTCGACTGGCTCATGCTCGATCCCGTGACTCCCTTTTATCTCTTTGCCCGGCAGGATGCGTCGCTGCGCGATGAGTACACAGCGAACTGGCGCTTGCCGGAAATTTTCCCGACCAACGTACTTGGCTTTCAAACTCACAGGGACGCCTTCGCCGTATCCTTTACCGAAGCTGAGATGACGGAGAAACTGAATGAGCTGGTAGACTCCGCGATCTCCGATGAGGAACTCGGACGGCGCTATGGCTTAAAAAGTAATCGTGATTGGTCCCTTCCAGATGCGCGTTCCGCGGCGCGCGGTGGGGCGGCGACGCCGCCTCAAGTTGTAGCATATCGCCCATTCGACAATCGCTGGAGTGAATTCAGCAATCTAACGATGGATTATCCCCGCCGCGAGCTTCTCAATAATGTGGCCAGTCGAAACAACATTGCGCTCCTAGCGCCACGCGGCATCGGTACTAGAGACTGGCGTCACGCATTCATATCGACTACCCCGGCAAATGACTGCGTAATTTCCAATCGAAGCAGAGAAGCGAACCAGGTGTTCCCACTTTGGCGCTTTGAGAATGGGACCGCGGCGCGAGAGAACTTTTCTCAAGCCTTCCGCACCTACATCGACTCTCGCTACGAGCATCACTACACACCCGAGGAGATTCTCGGCTACATCTACGCCGTACTGCACGCGCCGATCTACCGCACGCGCTACGCCGAGTTCCTGCGCATCGATTTCCCGCGCGTGCCCTTTCCCGAGAAGGCGGACGACTTCGAGATCCTCTCCGGGCTCGGCTGGGCGCTGGTGCAGGCCCATCTCCTGCGCGAGCTGCCGCGGCGCGGACTGGCCGCCTACCGAGGCAAGGGCGACCACAGCGTGGAGGCCGTCCGCTATTCGCCCGAGGAGCAAGCGGTCTGGATCAACAAGAGCCAGCACTTCGGCCCGGTCCCGCAAGCTGTCTGGGACTTCCACATCGGCGGCTACCAGGTGCTCGACAAGTACCTGAAATCGCGCAAAGGACGTACGCTGTCGCTCGACGAGATCGAGCACCTCGGCGCGGCAGCCGACAGCCTCGCCTTCACCATCGACCAGATGGCGGCGATCGACGCGGCCTATCGCGCCTCCTTTCCGAAAGGGGCCTGAGTCGATCTCCAGGCTCGCGCGAATCGGCGGCCCGCGATAGGATGCAGCCGAATCGTTACGGAGACTGTGCCGAGCCGATGTCCCGCAGAAGCCAAGAGGACCTCTTCACGCCGGAGCCGCAGCCCGACCTGTTCGGCGCGGAGGCGGCTCCCGCCTATCGGCCCGACCCCGACAAGGTGCGCTCGCGCCTCTTCAAGATTCTGGCCGAAGCGAGGGCGGCCAAGACCCTGCCGTGGGAGCCGACCCGCGTCTCGCTTTACCGGACCATCTTCCCGCAGATGACCCTTTGGCTGCCCGAGGAAGAGGCCACCCAGCTCCGCCTCGCATTCGAGACGGAGATGGAGCGCCTTCAGCCGGCCGAAGCCGCCGCAGCGACGGAGCGCCGTAAGCGGGCATAGTCTAAAGAGGAAAGGGCGGCCGCTCGGCCGCCCTTTGGCGCGCTCTCATTCCGTTGCGTTCCTCATCCTTCGACAGGCTCAGGGTGAGGAACAAAGCAAAAGCCCTCATGCTGAGCTTGTCGAAGCATGAGGGCCTGGCCGGCAGCTACGCCGTGCGTACTACGCGCTCAGGTATCGAGGAACGACCGCAGCTTGCGGCTTCGGCTCGGGTGCTTCAGCTTGCGCAGCGCCTTGGCCTCGATCTGGCGGATGCGCTCGCGCGTCACCGAGAACTGCTGGCCCACCTCTTCGAGCGTGTGGTCGGTGTTCATGCCGATACCGAAGCGCATGCGCAGCACGCGCTCCTCGCGCGGGGTGAGGCTCGCCAGCACCCGGGTGGTGGTTTCGCGCAGGTTGTTCTGAATCGCCGCGTCGAGCGGGATGATCGCATTCTTGTCCTCGATGAAATCGCCGAGATGGCTGTCCTCCTCGTCGCCGATCGGCGTCTCGAGGCTGATCGGCTCCTTGGCGATCTTGAGGACCTTGCGCACCTTCTCCAGCGGCATCACCAGGCGCTCGGCGAGCTCCTCGGGCTGCGGCTCGCGGCCGATCTCGTGCAGCATCTGGCGGCTGGTGCGGACCAGCTTGTTGATGGTCTCGATCATGTGCACCGGAATGCGAATGGTGCGCGCCTGATCGGCGATCGAGCGGGTGATGGCCTGACGGATCCACCAGGTGGCGTAGGTCGAGAACTTGTAGCCGCGGCGGTACTCGAACTTGTCGACCGCCTTCATCAGGCCGATGTTGCCTTCCTGGATCAAGTCGAGGAACTGCAGGCCGCGGTTGGTGTACTTCTTGGCGATCGAGATCACCAGGCGCAGGTTGGCCTCGACCATCTCGGTCTTGGCCTTGCTGGCTTCTTTCTCGCCAGTCTGGACGGTCTTTACGATGCGTCGGAACTCGCTGACCGGCAGGCCGGTCGCTTCCGAGATTTCGCCGATCTCGCCACGGATGTCCTTCACCTCGTCGCCGTGGCGCTCGGCGAAGGTCTTCCAACCCTTGCCGGTGAGGCGCTTGACGCGACTGACCCAGCGCGGATCTAGCTCGCGGCCGAAGTAGTGCTTCAGGAACTCCTCGCGCGAGACTTTGCTCTTCTCGGCGAGCCGCAGCATCTTGCCTTCCAGGCCCATCAGCTTCTTGTTGAGCGCGTAGAGCTGCTCCAGGAGCTGTTCGATGCGGGCGTTGTTGAAGTGGACGCCCTCCATCAGCGCGATCAGGTCTTCCTTCAGCTTTTCGTAACGGCGCTCGGTCTGCGGGATGACCTTCTCGCCGCGGGTGAGCGAGGCCAGGCGCTTCTCCTGGGCCTTGGTCAGCTTTTTGAAGGTGGCGGCGATCTGGTCGAAAGTCTCCAGCACCTCCGGCAGCAGCGCCATCTCCATCGCGGCGAGCGAGATGCTGTTGTCTTCCTCGTCGTCGTCGTCGTCGCTCCCGCGCGCTTCTCCATCGACCGCGCCCTCGCCGTCCTTCGGCGCTTCCTTGGCAACCGGGGCAACCGGCTTCGGCGCCTCTTTCGGCTTGCTCAGCTCCTTGACTTTTGCATCCTTGGAGGCGTTCTTGCCGTTCGCCTTGGCCGCCTGCTCCTCCTCTTCCTCGCCGCTTTCGACCTTAGCCAGCGCCTCGTCGTTCGGGCCGCCGCCGTAGGTCGCGTCGAGGTCGATGATGTCGCGCAGAAGGATCTTTCCTTCGATCAGCGACTGGCGCCAGGAGAGCAGCGCGTAGATGGTGAGCGGGCTCTCGCAGATGCCGCCGATCATCTTCTCGCGGCCGGCCTCGATGCGCTTGGCAATCGCGATCTCGCCCTCGCGCGACAGCAGCTCGACCGAGCCCATCTCGCGCAGATACATGCGCACCGGATCGTCGGTGCGGCCGATGTCGTCGTCGTTGAGGTTGCCGACGGCGGTGCCGCCGCTGCTTTCCTCTTCGTTGTCGTTGGCCTGCTCTTCCTGCTCTTCGTTGTCGACGAGCGTGATGCCCATCTCGGAGAGCATGGCGAGCGTGTCCTCGATCTGCTCCGAGGACATCTGTTCCTGCGGCAGAACCGTATTCAGCTCGTCGTAGGTGAGGACGCCGCGCTCCTTGGCCTTCTGGATCAGCTTCTTGAAGGACGCCGAAAGGCTGTCCATCAGTGGGCTGTCGCCGCCTTCTTCGCGCGTCTCTTCCGCTTCGGTGGTTTCGGCTGCTTTTGTCGCCATGAGACCTTTTCAATGCCCCGAGTTGCCCGACTGCCCCGGATCGGCAAGCCCCCGCCGTCGATCCCGCAGTTTGGTCTACGATTCGTTAAGACTTAGCTCTCTTCGCCGTCCCGAGGGCATCCGGCTCCAGACCCAGGTCTTCGCCCTCCCGGAGCGCAAGGCGCTTGGCTTCCAGGCGGGCGAGCGTCTCCTCGGTCATGCTTTCCGCCAACTCCGCGCCGGCCGCCAGCAACTCTGCCGAGGCCCGGCGCTGTCGGTTGAGCGCCAAAAGATGCGCCACCCCTTCGGCCGCAGCCGCAGGGGCGCTATCCGGAGCAGCGAAGCGGCCGTGGACGTAAACCTCGCCCCGCACCAGATCGGCAAGAAGCCGCGCAAATCCTTGTTCCGTCAGGTGGCATTTCAAACCCTCACTGTCAAGCTCTGGCTGCCTGGCCATGACGTCGATCAGGGCCCGCAGCAGGCGGTCGAGATCGGCCATGGCCAGCGCCGCCTCGGCCAGGATCTCGGCCCGCTCGAGCAGCAGCTCCGGGTGATTGATCAGTGCCGCCAGCAGCACCTCC
>JBOHKJ010000053.1:0-3455 GCA_050728975.1 Kiloniellales bacterium
AGACATTCTTGCTCGGCCGCGGGATCGGCGCCAGCAGGGTGACCCCTCCGGCAGCGACGGTGACCGGGTCCAGCCTGCCCTCGCCCGCCAGGCGCTGCAGCATTGCGGCGGCCTCGAGTGCGCGCCCACCCCCTGCAATCAGCGCCAGCATGTCTTGTGGCGGTGCAGCGTCGTAACGCAGCAGGCCCTGCTCGATCGCCAGCGGAAAGGCCGCCGCCAGATCGACGATGCGGTCCCCGCCGGCCAGCAGGCCGGGGGTCGGCTTTTCGCCCAAGAGATAGGTCACAAATCGCATGGCAGCCTGTCTGCCTGGCCTCATCGCAAGAGAGATGCGCAGTTGCGCCGCGCTGGCGGCCGGATGGCGACGACCTCCCCAGGGGTTCGCGGCTTCCTTTGCGGCCGCCTCCAGAAGCGCTTTCGGCCGGCCTCCGCTTGACCAATCACTTGATTGGTTATAGTCCAATAAACTATTGGTCAAGCCCTTCTTGACCGCTTGCAGGGCCTGGTGGCTAATTTGCACCGCCTTTGCGAAATTGGCGAACGGCGAGACGGAAAGCGGGAGCGGAAATGGACGAAGGCCAGGGCGCGCTCACCCAACTGCGGGCCTATGTCGCCCAGCAGGACAGCGAGACCAGCAACCGGCTGCCGCCGGAGCGCGAGCTTTGCGAGATCCTCGGCGTGTCGCGCGGCGAGCTGCGCAAGGCGCTGGCGATTCTGGAGCGCGAAGGCGAGCTGTGGCGGCACGTCGGCAAAGGGACGTTCATCGGCAGCCGGCCGGCCGAGGAATTCTCCTCCATCGCCGCGATCGCCAGGCAGGCGAGCCCGGTCGAAGTGATGCGGGCCCGCCTCGTGATCGAGCCGCAGATCGTGCGCGAAGCGGCACTCAACGCCACCTCGCGGGACATCGGGGAGATGGAGCTCTGCATGGCCGGCTCCCTCCAGGCCCGCAGCTGGCGCCACTACGAGAACTGGGACAACCGCTTGCACCGTACGGTCGCCGAGGCCGCGAACAACACGGTGCTGCTGGCGCTTTTCGACACGCTGAACGCGGTGCGGCGAACGGTCTTCTGGGGCCGCTTGCGCGAGGGCCATGATCGCCCGCCGCCAAGCCACCACAGCTTCGCGGAGCACGACATCATCGTCTCGGCGATCAAGGAGCGCGACCTCGAAGCGGCTGCGCTCGGCATGCGCCGTCATCTGGACGCGGTCGCCCGCGATCTCCTTGAGCTGCGCCAGGCAGCGGAATAGAGCCGGCCCTAAGGTTCGTCGGCTTTCGCAACCGGCAACACGGTGCTGAACTTCGTCCTATTTATCACCACCATGGTCTCGTAGCGCGTCACGTAGCGCTCGTAGAAGTAGCGGCGCGTGAAGGCCTCGTAGGCCTTCATGTCGCGCACCGCGACGATCAGCACGAAATCGGCATCGCCGGTCACCGAGTAGCACTGGCCGACCTCCGGCGCCTTCTCCATCCGGGCCGTGAAGTGGCTCGCGGCGTCGACGCGATCGCGGTTGACGCTCACCAGCACCACCAGCGACAGGCCGAGATCGACCGCTTCGGGCGCCAGGACCGAGATGTCGCGCTCGATCACGCCGCTTCCCCGCAGACGTTGGGCCCGGCGCAGGCAGGCTGCGGCCGAGAGCCCGACCAGCGCCGCCAGCTCTTCCCCGGTGCGGCGGTTGTCTTCTTGAAGGGCCGCGAGGAGGCGGCGATCGAATTCATCGAGTTCCACGAATGCCTCGCGGGAAAGAATCGTCGAGGCGGCAATAATAGCGGAAAGGCCGCAGCCGGCCGCCTCTTTTGCGCGCCTTTCGCCGCAGAGCCGCCCCAAGCTTTTTGCAAAGCTGGCGCAGAGTCGTGGCGCTTCCGCGTGGATAGACCGCGCTGCCAGCCGACCCTCTGCCGTTCCGGACGGCGAACCGATGGAGCGAAACGTGTCCTACTCGTTGGAAAGCGGTTTCGGCGGCAAAGGCCGCCTGCGCCCGTTCAGTCACCTTGCCGAGGCCTGTGTCTTCTGGACGCTCAAGGTCTCGAACGCCGCGCTGGCGGAGTGGATCGTCCGCCGCGACACCCGACGGCTGATGGAAATGCCGGATCACCTCCTCGACGACATCGGTCTCAGCCGGGCCGAGATCGTTCGCGTAGTGCGGACTGGCGAGCTCGACCAGAAGAGTCGGGCCTAACGCGACGAGCGCGGGCCGGCGAAGAACCAGATGATCAGGCCGAGTAGCGGCAGAATCAGGACCGCCACGATCCAGAGCGCTTTCGCTCCGGGTGAGGAACCAGACTGGACGATATGGATGATCGCCCAGATGTCGCCGATCAGAATCAACAGGCCAAAAATACCGCCGACTTGAATATCCATCTTGGGCTTCCCTTCGGGCTTGCCGCACTGGGATCAGGCGGCGGCGCGGTCCTCGGCAGCCGCGATCCAGCCGCCCCCCAGAACCCGCGCAGCGTCATAGATGACTGCCGCCTGCCCGGCAGCCATTCCATAGTGCGGCGCGTCGAGCCGTAGCTCGCCCCCGTCTCCCGCCAGGAACAGCCGCGCCGCGACCGGCGCCATCGCCGAGCGCAACTTGACCGCCACCGCGCGTCCCTCTGGTCCCGGCCGCTCCGCCGCCAGCCAGTTGACCTCGCGCAGGACCACCCGGTCGCGGGCCAAGGCCTCGCGGGGCCCGACCACTACGCGCCGGCGCGCCGGCTCGAGCCGGACCACATAGAGCGGCGTTTCGTTGCCGCCGACGCCGAGTCCACGACGCTGACCGACGGTGAAGTTGACGATGCCGCCGTGCCGCCCCACCACCCGGCCGGAGAGATCGACGATCTCGCCGGGCTCGAGCGCGCCGGGGCGCAGCTTTGCGACCACCGAGACGTAGCGACCCTCGGGTACGAAACAGATGTCCTGACTGTCGGGCTTGTCGGCGACCGGCAGCGCCAGCTCGGCGGCCAGCGCGCGGGTTTCGGCCTTAGTCATGCCACCCAGCGGAAAGCGCAGGAAGTCGAGCTGCTCGCGCGTGGTGCCGAACAGGAAATAGGACTGGTCGCGGGCCGTCTCGGCCGCCGCATGAAGCTCCGGTCCCTCGACGCCCGCGACACGTTGCACATAGTGGCCGGTCGCCAGCGCGGCCGCGCCCAGCTCGCGGGCTGTCGCTAGCAGATCGCGGAATTTGACCCGCTGATTGCAGCGCACGCAGGGGATCGGCGTCTCGCCACGCAGATAGCTGTCGGCGAAGTCTTCCATCACGCTGTCGCGGAAACGGCTTTCATAATCGAGCACGTAGTGCGGGATGGCGAGCTTCTCGGCGACCCGGCTGGCATCGTAAATGTCCTGACCGGCACAGCAGGCGCCCTTGCGGCCGATCGCCTGGCCATGGTCGTAGAGCTGCAGGGTGACGCCCACTACGTCGTAGCCGGCGCGCGCCAGCAGCGCCGCGGCGACCGAGGAGTCCACCCC
>JBOHKJ010000054.1:0-8820 GCA_050728975.1 Kiloniellales bacterium
GGTGAGTAGGTCGTAATCGCCGGTGCGACGACCTCGATCACTTCATCATAAACAGTAAACTATGTAGTGGTGCGACTGCGCCCGAGAATGCGCGCCACCACGCTCCTTCATTCAGGTCGAAATCCCCCACCTCACCACGACCCTCTCCTCCCTGAAGGGAGGAGAGGGAGAAAAAGAAGCATGCATCGGCTGCCGCGGAACGATCGACCCGCACACCCCTACCCTGCCGACTTGACGGGCCAGGAGACGTCGTAGCTGTCGGTGATGGCGAGCCGCGTCTCGAAGGCCGCGCGGATATGGGCGACCGCCAACGCCTCGGCAGCCTGGGTGTCGCGCTTGCGGATCGCGGCGATCATGAGCGCATGCTCGCCCACCGCGGCCACCGTGCGGCCCGGCTGGACGAAGGTGGTCTGGCGCAGCAGCGCGATGGTTTCCTGCAGGTCCTGCACGGCCTGGCGCAGATAGCGGTTGCGCGCCGCGTCGCAGAGCCGGGCATGGAAGCGGCGGTTGATCTCCGCCGCGAGCCTGGGATCGCCGGCGGCGGCGCCGAACTGCTCGTTCAGGCGCTCGAGATTGGCGATCTCGCCTTCGTTGGCGTGCTGCGCCGCATAGCGGGCGACGATGCCCTCCAGCTCCTGACGCATCGCATAGAGCTCGACCAGCTGCTGCATCGAGAGGATGGCGACCGCGACGCCGCGGCCCGGGGCCGCCTCCAGGAGGCCGCGCTCCAGCAGCCGGCCGAGCGCCTCGCGCACCGGCGTCCGGCTGACGCCGATGCGCACCGCCACCTCTTCCTCGCGCAGCGGATCGCCGGGGCGATACTGTCCTTCGCGGATGGCATCGAGGAGCGCGCGATAGGCGTTCTGGCCGCGGGTCTTGGAAAGCTTGATTCTGTCAGGGTCCATGGCGCGGTTCCTCGCGGCGAGTCATCGAGGAGCGGCGGAGGCCAGGACCGAAGCCGGCACGTAGATTTCGCCCGACATCAGCTTGCGCGCGGTGCGGACGATGCCGCCGGCGACGACGTGAAGATTGGCGCCCGAGCCCCTGGTGACGAAGGCCACTTCGAGCACGCCGGTCGGATGCTCGATCACCACCTTCCGGTCGTCGCCGGGCAGCAGGGCCGCGATCCCGTCGGCCACCGAGCCGCCGAGCGCAGCGCAGGCCGAGACGCAGAGGCCGCCGGTCACGGCGAAGGCGGCATGGGTCTTGTGCGGCACGAAATAGCGCGCCGCCAGCGCGCCGCCGCTCCGCGCCGGGGCCAGCATCGCGACCTTGGGCACGACCTCGTCGGCGACCTCGCCGAGACCCATGCGGGCTCCCGCCTCGCGGCGCAGCTTTTCCAGCCGGGCGAAGAAAGCGCGGTCGGCGTCGAGCTCGGCCGGCATCTCGTAGCCGGTCTTGCCGAGATCGGCGGCGCGCAGGATCATCATCGGCACCGCCACGTCGATCAAGGTGACCTCGAGGCCGTCGAGAGTTTCGCGCGCCTGGCCGGTCGGCAGGAGCGCGCCGGTCTTGGAGCCGACGATATCCATGAAGTTGAGCAGGATCGGCGCTGCCGTGCCCGGCACGCCGTCGATCCGCGCCTCGCCGTGGTACTCCACGATGCCGCCGGGCGTGCGCACGATCGCCTCGATGCGGCTGGCGGTGTTGACGTTGTAGACGACCACCGAGGTCTCGCCGTCGCGCGCCTTCACCATGCCGGTCTCGATGGCGAAGGGGCCGACGCCAGCCAGCATGTTGCCGCAGGACGGCGCGGTGTCGACGATCGCCTTGTCGACGGAGACCTGGGCGAAGAGGTAGTCGACATCCACGCCCGCGCGCTGCGAGGGGCTGACCATGGCGACCTTGGAGGTGAGGGTGTCGGAGCCACCGAGGCCGTCGATCTGGCGCGCGTCGGGCGAGCCCATCGCCGCCAACAGCACGCGGTCGCGGGCCGCGATATCCTCCGGCAGGTCGGAGAGGCGGAAATAGGGCCCCTTGGAGGTGCCCCCGCGCATCAGGATGCAGGGAATTGCGATCTGGCTTGTCATCTTCGTCTCATTGCGGTGTCCGGCGGCGCGTCATCTGAGCGGCCACGGCAGGTCGACATAAGCCTGCAGCAGCCCTCCGGGAAACAGCAAGTGGAGCGCGTCGGCAAGGACCAGGATGAGCGCGGCCGCGCCCGCGGTGAGCGCGACGATGTGCAGCCAGGGAACGCGGGCGACGATCCTCAGAAAGGCTACGAAGAAGGCGATCAAGGAGGCGAAGAAGCCGATGAGGGAGACCAGGCCGATGAAGCCGACCAGCCAGTAGATGTAATAGAGCTGGCCCGGGTCGCCGTCCTTGGCGGGCCCCGACTCCAGGTCGAAGTTGGCGTTGCTGTCCCGCTTTCCGCGCGCGAGCGGGATCAGCACCAGCGTGGTGGCGATCAGACCGGCGATCGCGACGACGAGCGGGAAGATGCCGCCCAGAAACGACTTCGACCAGGCATCGAAGAACTCATAGGCGAAGACGGCGAGCAGAACGAGCGCGAAGACGAGCTGCGGCGTCAGGCCGGAGGCCTTCACGCTCCGGCCGCCGCCCTCGAGCTCCAGCGCGCTCTCCTGGCGCAACCGGGTGCGCAGGCTGACCCAGACGGTAACGACGGTGAGCGCCGCGATGACCAGGACGATCGGCCGGGTCACGAACTCCCAGCCGTAGAACTGAACGGCCTGGTAGAGATAGCGCTCGCTCATCGGCGCCAGCACGAAGCCGATCAGGAAGGCCGGCCGCGACCAGCCGAAGCGCCGCATCACGATGCCGAGCAGCCCGAGCGCCAGCAGGGCGAGCAGATCGTCGAACGACCGCGTGGTCTGGAAGGCGCCGAAGGAGATCACCATGACCATGAAGGGTGCGACGATCGCGAAGCGCACCGTGGTGAGCCGCGCGATGCTCGGCGAAAGCACGATGCAGAGGATCGTGCCGAGCACGTTGGCCAGCGCCAGCGACCAGATGATCGTATAGGTCATGTCCAGGTTGCGGCCGACCATGGCGGGCCCGGGTTGCAGCCCGAGCAGGACCATGCCGGCGAGGAAGATCGCCATCGTGCCGCCGCCCGGAATGCCGAACAGCAGGGTCGGCACCAGCGCGCCGCCGTCCTTGGAGTTGTTCGCCGATTCCGGCCCGATCACGCCGCGAATGTCGCCCTTGCCGAATTGCGACTTGTCCTTGGCCGTTTGCACGACGTGCCCGTAGACGATCCAGTCGCTGGCACTGCCGCCGATGCCGGGCATGACGCCGAGCAATGCGCCGATGCCCGAGCAGCGGATCGCCAGCCAGCGGTTCTTCCAGGTGTCCTTGAGGCCGTCGATCCAGCCGCGGCCGAGCTTGCCGTCGCCCGAGATTTTCTCCTGGGTGCGCAGGATGTCGACAATCTCGGGGATCGCGAACAGGCCGAGACCGACCACGGCGAGCTGGATGCCGTCCATCAGATAGACGACGCCGAAGTCCATCCGGTATTCGCCGGTGGCGGGTGCCGCGCCGATCGAGCCGACCGCGAGACCCACCGCGCAGGCGCCGAGGCCCTTGGCGAGGTGCGATCCCGACAGCACGCCGACCATCGACAGGCCGAAAATCGCCAGCATGAACAGCTCGGCCGAGCCGAAGGCGAGGATCAGCGGCCGCGCCACCAGGACGAAGGCGGTGAGCAGGGCGGCGCCGAACACGCCGCCGATGAAGGAGGCGGAAAAGGACGCGCTCAGCGCGCGCGCCGCCTCGCCCTTCTTCGCCAGGGGGAAGCCGTCGAGCACCGTCGCCTGCGCCGAGGCCGAGCCCGGAATGCCCATCAGAATGGAGGAGAAGGTGTCGGAGGTCGGGATGACCGCCACCATGCCCATGAGCATGGCGAGCGCCGCCGCCACGTCCATTCCGTAGATGAACGGCAGGAGCAGCGACATGCCGGCGACACCGCCGAGCGCCGGGAGGATGCCGACGATCAGGCCGACGACGACGCCCAGCATCAGATAGAGCAGATATGTCGGGGTCAGCAGATTCCCGAGAGCGTCGAGGAAGGCGGCCTCAATCATGGGGCAGGTCCACTCTCAAGCCGGCTGGCGCCAAGGCAATGGCGCGCCACCGACTCTCGCGGTGGCGCGCCATGGCGACGAGGGACGATCAGAGCTCGACGTTGTAGTTGTCGGTCAGGAACTTGCGCACCCATGCGCGTGCCTCGGGATCGATCGTGGTCGCGACCTCGAAGAGCTTCAGGGCGGCCTTGCCAGTCGCCTGGGGATACTCGCCCAGGATGTCGCTCTTTTTCGCCTGCAGCTCGGGATCGGCCACGGCGTCGACGAAGGCCTGGCGATAGGCCTCGACGATCTCCGGCGGCGTCTCCTTCTTCAGCATGACGGGCTTCTGTGCGGCGAAGCCCGCGCCGAAGAAGGCGAGATAGGTGTCGAACTCGACGCCCGACGGCTTCGAGCCGTGCATCATCTCGTAGGCTTCGACGAAGCTGGGCAGGTCCGGGAAGGTCGGATCGCGCTGAACGTTTCCATCCTCGTCGAGCGTGCCCCAGGAGAAGATCGGCACCGCCTTGCCCGCTTCCACCAGCGGCATGACGTTGGTGAGATAGGCCGACGTGGTCTGATAGTCGATGGTCGCCTCGCCGCGCTCGAAGGCGAGCCGCCCGTCGCCGCGGCCGGTCATGCCGAACACGTGGCGGACGTTCAGGCCGAGAATCTGGAAGGCGAGCATCGGCACCAGATCCAGCGACGTCGGGCCCTGGCTCGCATAGACCAGCTCGCGATCCGCGATCTTGCCAAGGTCGGCCGCGCTCGTCACTTCGAACTCCGGCGGGAGATAAACGACACCGCCGGTCGGCGTCACGAGAACGGGTATGAAGTCGGCATAGTCGTATTTGACCCGCTTGTCGCCCAGCAGGAAGGGAAACTGCGTCGAGCCCGAGGTGCCGATAATGGAGAGGCCGTCCGGCTTCGCGCGCAGGGCGAACTCGTTGGTGCCGGTGGTGGAGCCGCCGCCCGGCGCGTTGCGAACGAATACGTCAGGCTCGCCCGGCAGATACTTCGAGAGATACCCCGCGTAGAAGCGGGCCCAGGTGTCCGAGCCGCCGCCCTCCGAGAAGGGCACGATCCATTCGATCGTTTCGCCGGCGAAATCCACCGAGCTTTGTCCGAAGGCACGCGGCAGGCCGACACCCGTCATTGCGAGCGCGGCCGTGCTCACGGCGAGAAACTGGCGACGATCAAGCTTAGGCATTTTGTTGTCCTCCCGTTCTTCAGATTCTTTCGTATGCAATTGCACACAATAGCGGGCCCACGATGAGCATTTGCCCGCGCGCTGTAAAGCGAAAAGCTCCTTGCTGCGAGTTTCCAGCTATCGGGCCGCGCGGTCATGCAGCCGCGGCGGTGCTATCATCGGCCCCTCCTATCGAAGCGCCCGCGCGGCCGGCGGCCGCACGGCAAGGCCTTCGAGGATCATGAGCGAAGGGAGGAAGCCATGAAGAGAGCGATGGTGCCGGCAGCCGCGCTGGCGATCCTGCTGGCGTCCCTGCCGGGTCCGGCGGCCAGGGCCGAAGGGCCGGGGCTGTGGGATCTCTATACGAACACTTTGAAAGATGCGAAGTACATCGACCTCACCCATGCCTTCGAGCCGGTCCAGGCCGTCTGGCCGGGGTTCGGCACCGCCAAGTTCAAGCCGTCCGTGGCCGGACGGAAGATCGAAGGCTTCGTCGAGATCGGCGACGAGTTCACGTACGAGAAGCACGGCTTCGTCGCCACGGCTTACGAGCTTCCGACCGACCAGTACGGCACGCAGCTCGATCCGCCGGCGCACTGGGACAACATGGGGGCGACGATCAGCGACATCCCGGCCACCTACGCCATCCGGCCCCTGGTCGTCATCAGCATCGCCGACAAGGTCGCGGCGGGAGACGAGGGCTATCACCTGCAGGTGAGCGACATCGAGGCCTGGGAAGCCGAGCACGGACGAATTCCCGAGGGCGCCGTGGTGATGGTGCGCTCCGACTGGTACAAGCGCTGGAGCGACGTCGAGCGCTTCAACCAGAAGCCCTTCCCGGGCGTCGGCCTCGACGCGCTCAAGTTCCTCCACATCGAGCGCAAGATCCTGTTCCACGGCCACGAGCCGCTCGACACCGACACCACACCGACGCTGGAGGGCGAAGCCTGGCTGCTGCACAACCACTTCGCCCAGGCCGAGGGCGTGGCCAACCTGGACCAGGTGCCCGAGGCCGGCGCGCTGATCTCGATCGGCTTCGCCAAGCCGAAAGGAGGGACCGGCGGCTACGCGCGCTACGTGGCGATCGCGCCCGCCGACTGGCCCAACGGCGTCTCGGTGACCGAGGTGCCCGGCGCGCCGCTGCCCAAGCAGCCGGCTCCGCTGAAGCGCGACGAGAACGGCGTGATGCGGCCGACGCCGCAGTAGCGGAGCCGGGGCGCGGAAGGAGCGATCGAGGCTGCGAGAGCCGGCCGCGCTAGCGAGCGCGGCGTCAGCGAGTCGCGCTCAGCCGACGTTCTTGCCGATGGTGGTGCGGGTGCACCTGATCTTGACGTATTCGCCGTCGCGCGGACCGACACCGGACGCGCCGGCGACATAGGCCTGGCCGTAGAGCCCGCACTGGACCTCGTTGGCGGCATCGGGACCGTCGATGATCTGGACCGCCGTGTCGACCTGGCAGTCGGCGGGCGAGAGGTTCATCGAGCACACAAGGATCAACACTTTGAACAAGGCTGGCGCACTCCAGGTTTCGGTCGATGCCCCCCATAACTGCGCGGGCGGGCTGGTCGGCGGAGGACTATCCTCGACCAATCCCTAACAAGTCGTGAAGAAACGAGGCCCGATCGCCGGGGCAGCAGTAGAGTCGAGAGACGGCGCCAACCAATTTGCGCCCAAGCGCCGTTCTTAATAGGGTTGCAGTCCTGATCGGGCGACCTCAGCGAAGGGCCGCGCCGATTCAAGAAACGACCTTCAATGAGACTCGGGGCAGAGGAAACGCGGAGCTGACAATCATCATGAGCAAGAAGTACGACATCCTGATCCTGGGTGCCTCCTACGGCTCGCTGCTGGGCGCCAAGCTGGCGCTCGCGGGCCACGACGTGACACTGGTCTGCTTGCCGGCCGAGGCCGAACTGATCAACAAGCAGGGCGCGCGGGTGCGTCTTCCGGTGCGCGGCCGCGACAAGCCGGTCGAGATCGACACCCGCAGGCTGCCGGGCAGGCTCTCGGCCGCCGGCACCGCCGAGGTCGACCCCAAGGACTTCGACCTGATCGGCCTTGCCATGCAGGAGCCGCAGTACGGCGCGCCCGGCGTGCGCGAGCTGCTCGACAAGGTCGCGAGGTCGAAGGTGCCCTGCATGTCGATCATGAACATGCCGCCGCTGCCCTATCTGGCGCGCATTCCCGGCCTCGCGCTCGACGCGGTGAAGGGCGCCTTCACCGACCCCAGCGTGTGGGCGAACTTCGATCCCAAGCTGGTGACGCTCTGCAGCCCCGACCCCCAGGCCTTCCGCCCGCCGGACGAGCCGGTCAACGTGCTGCAGGTCGGCCTGCCAACCAACTTCAAGGTGGCGCGCTTCGAGTCCGAGGCGCACACGGCAATCCTGCGCCAACTGCAAGACGAGATCGAGGCCAGCCGCTTCGACCCCGGCGACGGATCCGAGATCGCGCTGCCGGTGAAGCTGAAGCTGCACCAATCGATCTTCGTGCCGCTCGCCAAGTGGGCCATGCTGCTGACCGGCAACTATCGCTGCGTGCTGAAGGACGAGGTGCGCCCGATCAAGGAAGCGGTGCACGGCGACCCGGCAACGTCGCGCGCGGTCTACGACTGGGTGAAGGAACTGTGCATCAAGCTGGGCGCCGCCGAGGCCGACCTGGTGCCCTTCGAGAAGTACGCCAAGGCGGCCGAGAGCCTGCTGAAACCCTCCTCGGCCGCGCGCGCGCTCGCCGCCGGCGCGCCCAATATCGAGCGCGTCGACAAGCTGGTGCAGGCGATCGCCACGCAGAAGGGCATGAAGTCCAAGGTGGTCGACGAGACGGTCGCCGCGGTCGACGGCTGGCTGGAGCGGAACAGAAGGAAGGCCGGGTGAGAGCGGAGCGCCTTACGATGACTGCAGCGGCAGGGAATCCTTTCCACGGTTCTGGCGCGCCCAGGTGGCCTGAAGCCATTTCGCCAGGTCGATGGCGAGCGTGGTTTCGAGCGCCGCGTGCAGATCCGGATTCTTCTTCATAAAATCCTTGAGCCCGGCTTTGGGCCAGGAGACGTAGCGCGTCGGCTCGAGGGCCATGACATCGGCCGGTGCGGTCTCCTCGATGACGTAGGTGATGCTGCCGACGAACTGGCCCGGCTGCAGCTCGGTGACGTGCCGGCCGTTCACCACGACGCAGGCCTTGCCCGAGTAGACGATCATCAGGCGGTCGAGCGGCCGGCCGCGCTCCACCAGGCGCTCGCCGGTCTCCGCCGTGTACCAGGAGGCGAGCTTGAGAATCTTGATCATCTCGCGCGGCTTCATGGTGTGGAAGACGAGCTCGCAGAGACGCTCTTCCTCCGCGCTCAGCTTCACCGGGCGGCGCTCCAGCAGCAGGCGCGCGATCCAGTAGAGGTTCAGCGCGGCGAAGGCCAGGTTCCAGTAGATGGGCGTGGTGAGCGGCTCGGGCTGCAGATAGAAATAGGGAATGAGACAGACGGCCGCCACCACGGTGAGCGCGCGAAGCCAGAGAATGTCCCGCACCATGAAGGCGAAGACGTAAAGCAGGTTCGCCGCGTGAACGAGGAGGTCCAGCTGGAGGGCCATGGTGATTCTCCCGGTGCGGCGAGGCTCGATAGGAAGC
>JBOHKJ010000055.1:0-8254 GCA_050728975.1 Kiloniellales bacterium
CGCCACGCCAGGCCGCGCATAGGGTGCCGCAGCGGTCTCGACCAGCGCCCCGAGCGGCAGGCGGCTGAAGGGCGCGCCGGGATCGCTGGCACCGGAATCGCGGGCGGGCGCGTTGGAGATGCGTGCCAGGATCTCGCGGCAGCGCTCGCTCTCGGCGCGCAGCAGGTCCAGGTCGTCGCGCAGCGGACTGTCGGAGGGCAGCGCGCGCCGCAGTTCGCCGGTCACCACCGCGATGGTGGCAAGCGGCGTTCCTAGCTCGTGGGCGGCGGCGGCGGCGAGCGCGCCCAGCGCCGAAACCTGCTGCTCGCGGCCGAGCGCCAACTCGCTTGCCGCCAGCGCAGCGGCGAGCCGGCGCGCCTCGTGACTGACGTAAGAGAGATAGAGCGCGACGAAGACCAGCGCCAGGATCAGCGCCAGCCACAGGCCGAAGTCGAGCAGCTTCGGTGCCGGAAGGCCACCGGCAAGCGGGCCCGGCAGCGGCAGCGACCAGAGGGCGAGCAGGCTGACCAGCGCCACCGCCAGCAGCGCCAGCCCCGCCGTCGCCCAGCGCCCCAGCAGCGAGGCCGAGACCGTGACAGGCGCCAGGATCAGCACCGCGAAGGGGTTGGCGAGACCGCCGGTGAGCGCGAGCAGGGCAGTCAGCTGCAGCAGGTCGAAGGCGAGCTGTGCCGCGGCCTCGCGGTCGCCGAGCCAGCGGTCGCCGGGGCTGAGCAGCGAGACCGCGACGTTGAGCGCGCCCGACGCCAGCACCACCGACATCGCCGCGACGAAGGCAAAGTCGTAGTCGAGAGCGAAGCGGACGGCGGAGAGCGCCGCGGTCTGGCCGGCGAGCGCCAGCCAGCGAATCCAGACCAGCGTGCGCAGCCGCACGCGGCGCGTCTGGGCAGCGCCGGCGGCGGGCGGATGCGCAGCAGTTCGGTCCGGGGCGAAGCGCGCGGTCATGGCGGCACTAGAGGCCCTTGCCGGCCCCAGTGCAAGATTGGCGACGCGAGGTCGCCGGGTGCAAGGTTGCCGTACGCAAGCGCCCACCAAACATCCCTCTCAGGGCGTCACGAGCTTGAGGCCAGCGATACCGGCAACGATCAAGCCGATGCAGGCCAAGCGGACCGGATCGGCGTTCTCATGGAACAGCGCCATGCCCAGCAGGGCGGTGCCGACCGTGCCCACGCCCGTCCAGACGGCATAAGCCGTGCCGAGCGGGAGCGCCCGCAGCGCAAGCCCCAGCAGCGCAAGACTGACGATCATGGAAGCCACGGTGCCCAGCGTGGGCCAGAGACGCGTAAAGCCGTCGGTGTATTTCAGTCCGACCGCCCAGCCGATCTCAAACAGACCGGCCACGATAAGAACGAGCCAAGCCATCGCCCGCCTCCATTGCTGGAATGAGGCCGTCCTCATCGACTTGTCGGAAATGCTGCAAGGCCGTCCCTGCAGCCACTTAGATAGGACACTAGCGAAGAGAATCAATGAGAGGTCGAAACGGGTGCCATATGATGGAGCCATGGCCCCACCGCCCGACTCCTCTCCGGTGCCGCCGGAGGCCGCGCGCCCGGCGATCCTGGCGAGCGGGCTCGCCAAGCGGTTCGGCGCAATTAACGCGGTCGACGGCATCGACTTCGCGGTCGCTGGCGGCGAGACCGTGGCGCTGCTGGGCGCCAACGGCGCCGGCAAGACCACCACCATCTCGATGCTGCTCGGCCTGCTGCTGCCGAGCGCCGGCAGGATCGAGGTGCTGGGCGCCGACATGATCCGCGAGCGCTACCGGGTGCTGCACCGGATCAACTTCTCCTCGCCCTACGTCGACCTGCCACGGCGCCTCACGGTCAAGCAGAACCTGCTGGTCTTCGCCCGGCTCTATTCCGTGCGCGCGGCGCGGCGGCGGATCGAGACCCTGGCGCAGGCGCTCGACCTCGCCGCGCTGCTGAATCGCCCGACCGGCCAGCTCTCGGCGGGACAGCGAACCCGCGTCTCGCTCGCCAAGGCGCTGATCAATGCGCCCGAAGTGCTGCTGCTCGACGAGCCGACCGCGAGCCTCGACCCGGACACCGCCGACTGGATGCGCGGCTATCTGGAGCAATACCAGCGCGAGCGCGGAGCGGCGATCCTGATCGCCTCGCACAACATGGCGGAGGTCGAGCGCATGGCGCGCCGGGTGCTGATGATGCGCGGCGGCAGGATCGTCGACCAGGGCAGCCCGCAGGCGCTGATCGAGCGCTACGGCCGGCGCAATCTCGAAGAGGTGTTCCTCGACATCGCCCGCAACCGACGTGCGGAGGCAGCGCAGTGAGCGACGGCCTGGCGCCGCGCGCCGAGAGCGCGCTTCATCCGCTGTCTACCCTGAAGCGCATCGCGGCGATGGTGCTGCGTCACGTCTACCTGCTGCGAAGCTCCTGGCCGCGGGTCTTCGAGCTGATGTACTGGCCGACGATCCAAATGATCCTCTGGGGCTTCATCACGACCTTCCTGCTGACCAATTCGAGCTACATCGCGCAGGCAGCCGGCGTGCTGGTCTCGGCGGTGCTGCTATGGGACGTGCTGTTCCGCGGCCAGCTCGGCTTTTCGATCTCGTTCCTCGAGGAGATCTGGTCGCGCAATCTCGGCAATCTCGCGGTCTCGCCGCTCCGGCCTGGCGAGCTTCTGCTCGCGCTGATGGCCATGAGCCTCATCCGCACGCTGATCGGCGTGGTGCCGGCCTCGCTGCTGGCGATTCCCTTCTACGATGTCTCGGTCTTCGCGCTCGGCCCACCGCTCTTCGCCTTCTTCTCCTGCCTGCTGGTGTTCGGATGGGCGATCGGGATGATGGTGTCGGCGCTGATCCTGCGGGTCGGCCTGGGCGCGGAGTCGGTGGCCTGGCTGGCGATCTTCCTGATCGCCCCGGTCTCGGCGATCTACTACCCGGTCGCCACCCTGCCGGCGTGGCTGCAGCCGGTGTCTTGGATATTGCCGACCGCGCCGGTCTTCGAGGGCATGCGGGCGATCCTGCTCGAAGAGACCTTCCGCCTCCACCTGCTGGTCCATGCCATCGCGCTCGACCTTGCGTACCTGGCGCTCGGCGCCGGTCTGTTCCTCTACGCCTTTCAGGTGGCGCGCCGCCGCGGGCTGCTGCTGTCCATCGGCGAGTAGAGAAGCTACTTCTCCCCCGGGCCGCTGACGCCGGCCTCGACGAAGGTCGCCATGCCGTTGTGGCAGGCCGCCGCCGCCTTGGCGAGCAACACCGCAAGCATCGCGCCAGAGCCTTCGCCGAGCCGCATCCCGAGATCGAGCAGAGCCCGCTTGCCGAGCCGCTCCAGCAGGCGCGCATGCCCCGGCTCGACCGAGACATGGGAGACGAGGCAGTGGTCCAGCAGGCGCGGCTCGAGGGCGTGCAGCACGGCCGCCGCCGCGGTGCAGGCGTAGCCGTCGAGCACCACGGGCGTGCGCGCGAGGCGGGCGGCCAGCACGGCGCCGGCGATCGCGGCCAGCTCCAGCCCGCCCACATGACGCAGCACCTGAAGCGGGTCGCTCAGGGCGGCGCGATGGAGCGCCACCGCGCGCTCCACTACCGCGACCTTGTGCGAGAGCCGCTCGTCGTCGATGCCGGTGCCGCGTCCGACCCAGTCGGCGGCAGGACCGCCGAACAGCGCGTGGCAGAGCGCGGCGGCGCTGGTGGTGTTGGCGATCCCCATCTCGCCCAGCGCCAGGAGGTCGATGCCGTCGGCGACCGCCATCATGCCGTAGGCCATGGCGCGCGCGCAGTCGGCCTCGTCCATCGCCGGCTCCCCGCTGAAATCGCGGGTCGGCTCGTCGAGCGCCATCTCGTAGATGCGCAAGTCCGCGTCGGCGAGCTCGCAGAGCTGATTGATGGCCGCTCCGCCGGCAATGAAGTTCTGCACCATCTGTCGGGTGACCGTGGCGGGAAAGGCCGAGACGCCCTGGGCCGCGACACCGTGGTTGGCGGCGAAGACCGCGGTGAAGCAGAGCTCGGCGCGCGGCGGATGGCTGCCCTGCCAGCGGGCGAGCCAGACCGCCAGCTCCTCCAGCCGGCCGAGCGAGCCCGGGGGCTTGGTGAGCTGCGCCTGGCGCGCCCCGGCCGCGGCGGCGGCGGCTTCGTCGCCGTCCGGCAGCGCGGCGATCAGCGCACGAATCTCGGCGAAGCTGTCGGGTAGCCTCCTCTCGGCCATGGTCGCTCCTCTGCGGTTTCGCGGGGAAAGCCGGCCTCGAATGCCGGCGGGCTTGGCGAAGCCCAGGCACTCTCCTATAAGCCGCGGGCGAAGACCATCTTCCCCACAGCGACCCCGTCGCCCCAAGGACCGACGCCGCAAGGCTAGACGCCGGAGGACAGACTGGCAGCATGGCGCCGCGCGAACTCGCCAGCCAATGGATCGACGACCTCGTGACTGCGTTCGCGCTGCTCACCCGCCTGCCGTTGCCGCGCTTCGGCTTCGAAAGCGCGGAGAGCGCGCGGGCGACCCGCGCCTATCCGCTGGCCGGCCTGGCGATCGGAGTGCTGGGCGGGATCGCCTTCGCGCTCGCCGATGCGCTCGGGCTGCCGGCGCTGGTTTGCGCGCTGCTGGCGGTGGCGGCGACCGCGCTCGTCGGCGGCTGCCTCCATGAGGATGGCTTGGCGGACAGTGCCGATGCGCTCGGCGGCCGCAGCCTGGAGCGGCGCCTGGAGATCCTGCGCGACAGCCGGACCGGCGCCTTCGGCGCGCTGGCGCTCGTCTTCTCGGTGGCGCTGCGCGCGGCGGCGCTTGCCGCGCTGCTCGACTGGAGCGCGGCGCTGGCGGCACTGATCGCGGCCCATGCGCTCTCGCGCGGTCTCCTGCCGCCGATCATGGCGAGCAGCCCCTTCGCTCATGGCGACGGTCTCGCGGTTGCGACCGGCCGGCCGGACCACACGACGGCGACGATCGCCGCAGGACTCGGCGCGCTCATCGCGCTCGTCGCTTTGGGATGGAGCGCCGGCGTCGCCGCGATCCTGATCGCCGCCGCGCTGACGTTCGGCCTGCGGCTGTTCGCGCTCGCGCGCTTCGGCGGCGTCAGCGGCGACATCCTGGGCGCCTGTCAGCAGCTGCTGGAAACCGCCATCCTGCTGGTCGCCGCCGCCTTCGTTTGGACGACGATCGCGGTATGAGCGACGAGACCCGCTGGTGGTGGATCCGCCACGCTCCGGTGGTGAACCCCGGAAATCACATTTACGGCCAGAACGAGATCGCCTGCGACGTCAGCGACCGGATGCTGTTCCAGCGGCTCGCCCAGGCGCTGCCGGCGGATGCGGTGTGGCTCACCTCGCCGCTGGGGCGGGCGCGGGAAACCGCACAAGCGATCCTGGAGAAGCTTCCGCCGCCGCCGCCCGAGCCGGGGATCGAGCCGGCGCTGCTCGAGCAGTCGCTCGGCGACTGGCAGGGCATGACCCATGCCGAGCTGATGCGCGCACGCGCCGAGGCGCTGCACCGTTTCTGGCTGGCGCCGGCCGCCGAGGCACCGCCGGGCGGAGAAAGCTTCGTCGAGGTGGTGGCGCGGGTCCGTGAGGCCGTCGAACGGCTTTCGGCCGCCCACCGGGGGCGCGACATCGTCGCCGTCTCCCATGGCGGGACGATCCGCGCCGCGCTGGCGGTGGCGCTGGCGGTCGAGCCGGAGCGCGCGCTCTCCTTCACCGTCGACAACTGCGCCATCACCCGCCTCGACCATCTCGCCGAGGGCGCCGGCGCCCATGCACCCGGGGTGGCCGCCTGGCGGGTGCAGCAGGTCAATGCCTTCCCGACCTAGGCTCCGACTTGACCCCTTGACACCAAATTGCTCGTTCCGGGGCCCCTGGCGCTAATGAGGTCGGGGGGCCATATTGGGTGGCAGGTCCGCCGCCGGCCCGAGGTAAGTCCGCGGCAAAGCAGGGGATTTGCCCTGCAACGAGAAGCTGTCGGAGAGCATCCGACCACAAGGGGAACGGAGGGGAGCAATGAGGCAATCCACATCAGCCGTGGCCGAACGGCGAGCGTTACCTTTAGCATTGGCTTGGGCGAGCGCAGCGCTGGTAGCTATCGCGCTGATTCTCGGTATCAGCCGTCAGTCGGCGGCCGCCAGCGACGCCGAGGAGCTGGTCGACACCGCGCGCTACTCGGCCGAGACATTAATAAGCGATCCAGACTTCCCCGATCTCAAGCGCTATATCTCCAACGCCAAGGGCGTGCTGATCATCCCGCAGCTGATCAAGGGCGGCTTCTTCGTCGGCGGCGAGGGCGGCTCGGGCGTGCTGCTGGTGCGCGGCTCCGACGGCAGCTGGAGTCCGCCGGCCTTCTATACGCTGGCGGCCGGCAGCTTCGGCCTGCAGTTCGGCGGACAGGTATCCGAAGTGGTCTTCACCATCATGAACGTTGGCGCGGTCAACGCCATGCTGACCGACAACTTCAAGCTCGGCGGCGACATCTCGATTGCGGTCGGCCCCTTCGGCAAGGGGCTCGAAGCCTCGACCACCACCAATTTCCAGGACGATGTCTACGCCTTCTCCAAGAGCGCGGGCCTGTTCGGCGGCGGCGCGCTGGAAGGGGCGGGAATCTTCCCGCGGGAGAAGCTGAACATCGCCTACTACGGCGAGGGCGCGGCCAATCCCAGGGCCATCGTGATCGATCGTAAGTTCTTCAATCCTCACGCCGACCGCCTGCGTAACGCCTTGCCGTAGGCCGGCCGGGGACTGCGACCGAGAGAATGGACCGCCTGCTGCCGCAATCCACCGTCGCGCGGCTGGGGGTCGCTCTCGCGCTCGTCGCCGGATTGGGAATGGCCGGCCTGCTGCTCTGGCAGACGCGTCATCTGGGCGGGAGCGCCGAGAGCCTCGCCGTTTCGACCGGCGGCGCAGTCCAGATCGGCGGCCCCTTCACGCTGGTCGACCAGGACGGCAAGACCGTCACGCAAGCCGATTTCGCCGGCCGCTACATGCTGATTTATTTCGGCTACACTTACTGTCCCGATGTCTGTCCGACCGAGCTCGCCGCCATGAGCCAGGCGCTCGACATCCTGGAGGAGCGCGACCCCACGGCCGCCGCCCAGGTGACGCCGATTTTCATTACCGTCGATCCCCAGCGCGACACGGTGGCCGCGATGGCCGATTACGCAACCCATTTCCATCCGCGCCTGCGGGCGCTGACCGGCAGTCCGCAGCAGGTGGCCGAGGCAGCCCGCGCCTACCGCGTCTACTACCAGAAGACCCGGGACC
The DNA here is from genome assembly GCA_050728975.1 of Kiloniellales bacterium. Classification (GTDB taxonomy): domain Bacteria; phylum Pseudomonadota; class Alphaproteobacteria; order Kiloniellales; family JBOHKJ01; genus JBOHKJ01. The sequence continues at coordinate 7,187 of JBOHKJ010000055.1, forward strand.
CGGATGCCAGCGACTATCTGATGGACCACAGCTCATTCATCTACCTGATGGGGCCGGAAGGCGACTATGTGAGCCACTTCACCTTCGGCACCGAACCGGAAAAAATGGCGGAAGCGCTGCAGCGCCGGATCTCCGGAAGCTGACGCGACGAACCAAAGACAAGGAGGTCCAAGCCATGACCAGGAGCGACAGCAAGCGGCTGCGCGGGGTGTTCGCCGCGGCGCTGACGCCTATGATGGGCGACCTCACGCCCGACCTGGAAGGGACCCTCGCCCACTACCGCTGGCTGCTGGCCGAAGGCTGCGACGGCATCGTCTCGCTCGGCACCACCGGCGAGGCAAACTCCTTCTCGCTGATCGAGCGCCTGGCCATGATCGAGGCCCTGGGGATAAGCGGACTGGCCGAGAAATGCATCGTCGGCACCGGATGCTGCGCGGTGCCCGATACGGTGGAGCTCACCAAGGCGGCGATCGACGCCGGTGCCGCCGGCGTGCTGGTCCTGCCGCCCTTCTACTACAAGGGAATCGGCGAAGAAGGCCTCTATGCCGCCTACGCCCGCACGATCGAGGAGATCGGCGACGCGCGCCTCAAGCTCTATCTCTATCACTTCCCCAGGATGACGACGCTGGAGATCGGCCACGGCCTGATTCGGCGGCTGCTCAACAGCTTCCCCGGCGTGGTGGTCGGCCTCAAGGATTCCTCCGGACGCGGTCCGGAGATGGAAAGCATGATCCGCAATTTCCCCGGCTTCGACGTCTTCGCCGGCACCGAGGAGCTGCTTCTGGCGAATCTACGGGCCGGCGGCGCCGGCACCATGACGGCCACCGCCAATCTCCTCGCGCGCGAGGCCGCCGAGCTGGCCGCCAAGTGGCAGACGCCCGGCGCCGACGCGCTGCAGCAGCGCGTCGCCACGCTGCGCCAGACCATAACCGCCTATCCCGGCATTCCGGCGTTGAAGGCGCTGACCGCGCGGCGGACCGGCAAGGAGGCTTGGCGCAACATCCGGCCACCGCTCCTGCCGCTCTCGGCCGATGAGCTGGAGGTCCTGAGCGGCGCACTCGATACGCT
>JBOHKJ010000056.1:0-1776 GCA_050728975.1 Kiloniellales bacterium
GCTGGTTCCCAAGCGCGCGGCGCTCGCCAATCCGGAGCGGACGGCCGCGAGGGTCGCCCGCCCGATGCGCCTGCTCTCGCGCCTCGCCGCACCGGCGGTCTGGCTGCTCAAGGTCTCGACCGAAGGCATCCTGCGCCTCCTGGGGCTGTCACGGGCCCGCGAGGCCTCGGTCACCGAGGACGAGGTCAAGTCGCTGATCGCCGAGGGCACCCGCGCCGGCATCTTCGCCCCGCAGGAGCGCGAGATGATCGAGGGCGTGCTGCGGCTCGCCGACCGGCCGGTGCGGGTCATCATGACGCCGCGCGCGGAGATCGCCTGGATCGACGTCGCCGCGGACCGCGCCGCGATCGCCCGGATCGTCGAGGCCAATCGCGTGGCGGGCCTGCTGGTCTGCGAGGGCTCGATCGACCGGGTGATCGGCAGCGTGCATAGCAAGAACCTGCTTCCGCTCGCTCTCGCGGGCAGCGCGATCGATCTCGCCTCGGCGATGACGCCGATCGTAGCGGTGCTGGACTCGACGCCGGTGCTGGCGCTGCTCAATCGCTTCCGCCGCGAGCGGGTCCACATGGCGGCGGTCGTCGACGAGTACGGCGTCACCGACGGGATGGTGACGCTGACCGACGTGCTGGAGGCAATCGCCGGCGAGTTTCCCGAGCCGGGAGAGGCGTTCGAGCCGCCGCTCCTGCAGCGCGAGGACGGAAGCTGGCTGGCCGACGGCGCGTTGCCGATCGACGAGCTCGAAGACCGCCTGCAGCTCCCCGGCCTGAGCGATGAGGGGCCGTTCGATACGCTCGCCGGCTTCGTGCTGCAGCGCCTCGGCCACCTGCCGAGCCCCGGCGAAAGCTTCGTCCACCGCGGGATGAGATTCGAGGTGGTCGACATGGACCGGCGGCGGATCGACAAGGTCGTCGTCACGCCGGAGGGCTGACGAGAGTCCTGACGACGATCGAGGCATACGTCGGCGACCCTCTCCGCCCGCCCGTCGCCGCTTGCGGCGACAAACGCCGTAAGAAGAGGGAGAGGGAGAAAAAGGGATCGAAGGGGCGTCGAAAGGCTCCGGATCGCGCGCCGCCCCCGGTTTCCCGGAGGGCGGCTGGGATGGTAGCGTTCCGGCCGATCCCCGGTCCGTCGCGCAACTATCGGGCGAGATTAGAGCGAGATGCTGGAACGACCGCCCAGCGAAAAGGAATGGCTGTCCTGGCTGTACGTCGTGCTGTGGTCGCTGTTCGTCTTCTCGATGGCGCCCCTCGCCCGCAGCCTCCAGGCCGTGGTCGCCGACTATGCCGGCCCGGAGATCTATCTCTACATCGTCATTGCGACGGTCCTCGCCGCCGGCGCCGCGCTCGCTCTCCATCTGCGGCGTAGCCTGAGAGGCACACCCGGCAGCTACCTCTGGCTCGCCTTCTTCGCCGCAATCTTCGTCGGCTACACCCTCTCGCTGCGGCATTCCGCCTCCGAGACGCTGCATTTCATCGAGTACGGCGTGCTCGGCTTCCTGCTGTTCCGGGCGCTGAGCCACCGGGTGCGCGACTGGGGCATCTACCTCGCCGCGGCGATCCTGGGCGCGATCGTCGGCACCATTGACGAAGCCATCCAATGGCTGACGCCGCGCCGCTATTGGGCGCTCGCCGATATCCGGCTCAACGTCACGGCGGTCCTGCTGGTGCAGGGCGCGATTGCGCTCGGCCTCAAGCCCAGGATCGTCGCGCCCGGGCTGAGCGCGGGAAGCCTGCGGCACGCCTGCCAGCTCGGCGTGGTGGCGCTGCTGCTGCTGGG
>JBOHKJ010000057.1:0-6474 GCA_050728975.1 Kiloniellales bacterium
CACGGCTCACTCTTCAGAAGAGGTGAAGCCATGCTGCGCCGGCTCAACACCGACGCCCTTATCGCGGTTCTGCTGCTCGTCGCCTGCGCAGAGCTCTTTCGCCAGACCTTCCATTTCAGGGTCCCGCCTTTCGCCACGATGGACTCGGCCGTGTGGCCGCGCCTCATTATTGGCTCGCTCGCAATCCTTTGCCTTGTCTATCTGATCCAGTCGTTTCGCCCGGCAGCGCCCGATGCAGACGCCGAAAAGACGACGGACGCGAAACCGTTCTCGCATCGCAACGCGATCATCTGCTTCATACTCTTCGTGCTTTTCGCAGCCACGCTGCCGTACCTCGGCATGCTGCTGGGCGGTATGGCGTTCGTCTTCCTGATGCAGGAGCTAATGGGGCCCCGCGATATGAGGAGCAGGCTCACCCATCTCGCCGTTGCCGCGATTTCCGTCGGCGGCATGTGGGCGGTCTTCACGTTCGCGCTACGGGTGATTCTGCCCGAGGGCATTCTGCTGCCGGGCTTCTGAGACCCGTTCGGGAACCGGGCATGTCCGCGCCACGTCCCTCTGCATCGGATTCGCCGAAGCCGCATCGCGGCCGTGGCGAGCGCGCAAGCGAACCCTGACGTGTTCGTCGAGAATTTCTCCGAGGCGCTCGCCTCCGTCGTTTCGCTGCACAACCTGCTGCTGATGGCTGCCGGCGTCATGGCGGGACTGATCGCCGGCGCCATTCCCGGCTTCACCATCACCATGGCTGTGGTCCTCACGCTGCCCTTCACCTTCGGCATGGCGGCGGTCGAAGGCCTGTCAACCATGATCGGAGTCTATGTCGGAGCGCTGACCGGCGGGCTCTTCGCCTGCGCCCTCATCGGCATCCCCGGCACGCCGTCGTCGATCGCGACGACCTTCGATGCCTTTCCCATGGCACGGTCGGGACGGATCGGCCTGGCGCTCGGTCTCGGCATCTGGGCGTCTTTCTTCGCCGGCATTATCAGCGCCGTGCTGCTGTCGCTACTCGCCCCTACGCTTGCCATCATTGGGCTCGAGTTCGGGCCGTGGGACTTCTTCGCGCTCGTCATCTTCTCGCTGACCATGGCGGCAAGCCTGTCCGGCGAGGCGTTGGTCAAGGGGCTGATCGCCGCGGTCCTCGGCCTTCTGTTCGCGAGTTTCGGCGACGATCCGATCAATAGTGTCGCGCGCTTCACCTTCGGGTCGGACGAGCTGCGCGCAGGATTCGACTTCCTCCCTGTTCTCGTGGGCCTCTTCGCCTTCTCGCAACTGCTCACCGATCTCGGCGACCCGGTGGCCGCCAAGGTGCCGATGCTCAAGCGTGGGACCAAGGTCGCTCGCGTCGACCACTGGAGCGGCATCGTCGAGACGCTGCGGCGCTGGCCGACCCTCATCCGCTCGACGCTGATCGGTCTTTTCGTGGGGATTCTGCCGGCCCTCGGCGGCTCGATCTCGACGATCCTCGCCTACGACCAGGAAAAGAAGTTCTCGCCCAATCCCGAACGCTTCGGCACGGGCATCCCGGAGGGCGTCATTGCCTCGGAGGCAGGCAACAACGCCACTGCCGGCGGGGCGCTGATCACCATGATGGCGCTTGGCATTCCCGGCGACATCGTGACGGCGATCATGCTCGGCGCGCTCACCATACACAATGTTGCTCCGAGCCCAACCTTCATCTCGACACAGCCGGTGCTTGCCTATTCGATCTTCATTGCCTACTTCCTGGCAAATTTCGTGACACTGGCGACGCAAGGCGTTTGCCTGCGCGCCTTCATCATTCTGATGCGCATCCCCATGTACGCCATGGCCTCAGTGATTCTGGCGTACTGCGCGATCGGCGTATTTTCGCTCAACAACAGCCTGTTCGACATCTGGGTATTGCTCGGCTTCGGCCTGCTCGGCTATGGCATGACTCGCTGCGGCTTTCCACTGACACCGATGATTCTCGGCGTAGTGCTCGGATCTCTCGCCGAGACGAATCTGAGCCGGTCGCTGGCGACGAGCTCCGATCTCACACTGTTCTTCACGCGGCCCTGGGCGCTGTTCTTCCTGTTGCTCTCGGTTTTCTCTATCGTTTTCCCCTGGTACCAGAAGCAACGCGAAACAGCGCGCTGGGCTACCTTTTATGTCCCGGCAATGTGCCTGGCGCTTGCCGTCCCGCTCCTGATGATGGAAGCTTGGGTGCGCTCGGCGGGCGGCGCCGCGCTCATCGGTTTAGGCCTGTGGATGATCTGGAAGCGGATAACTCAAGCCAGGGGCGCGGCCGCCGAACGGAAACCACCGGCCTAGATACATCAGAAAGCGCCGGTGCCCGCAGCTCACACCCGCGGGGCGACGGCATTGTGGCGATATGGGCACACAATGTGCCGCATTCGGGTGCGACGCTCCCGATAGCGCAGCGTCCGGCGGGTCTGCACGGAGCTTCTAGCGTCGTCAGGCAGCTCCGGATGAAGCCGAGTCAGATTTCCGGGAACCTTTTCGCCTGTTGCGCATCTAAAGGGGTGTGACAATGCCCCAAAAGAGCGTTCGGCCAACCTCCCTCCCGGTACAAACCGATGCCCCGGTTCTTGCCGACGCAACGTTGATAGACCGGGTCAGGGCAGGCGATCCAGCGGCGTTCGAGCTCATCATGCGCCGTTACAATCGGCGCCTCTATCGGTTGGCGCGCGGCATCCTCAGGAACGACTCTGAGGCCGAGGATGCGGTCCAGGAAGGTTATGTGCGCGCTTACGAAAAGCTCGCCGATTTTATCGGCCCAAACGGATTTTCGGCCTGGCTCGGACAGATCGTTGTCAACGAGGCGCTCGGGAGGCTGCGCAAGCGAGGCCGGGTGATCTCGCTCGACGACCATGTCAGAAGTGCCGGCGGAGGTGCCGATGTTCGGCGCGTCGAAACCATGAAAACCCAGCAGCCCGATCCGGAGAGGCTGGCCGCAAACGGCGAGTTGCGGCGGCTCCTCGAAAACGCCATCGACACTTTGCCCGATGGATTCCGCGCGGTCTTTATCCTGCGGGCCGTCGAAGGCATGAGCGTCGCCGAGACAGCGCGGTGCCTTGCGATCCGGCCGGACACCGTCAAGACCCGTTTCCATCGCGCACGCTTGCTTCTCCGCGGCACCCTCAGCGACCAGTTCGATAGCCTCATGCCATCGGTCTTCGCCTTTGGAGGCCGGCATTGCGACCGTATCGTGGCAGCTGTTCTCACCCGGCTCGGCCCCTCGTTCGAGGCGGCGGGCGAGCGAGAGAATGCCTCGCCGGGGCCGCCGCCACCAAGGGCACAGCTCGCCGACCCGACCTCAAACCCAAATTCTGGAAAGGAGGACTAAATGATGAGACCGCTCCTCACTGCGGCAGTAGCCTTGCTCGCGATGACAGGTGTCGGCTGTGCTGCCGATGTAACGAAAGCGCCGCCGGGCGGCAATTACAAGCAAGTCAGCACGCTCGTCGCATTGCCGGACTTTCTTCCGGGCCTCGGTGCACTCTACGTGCAGCCGGCGACACTCCCTGCCGGCCCGTTCCTCGCCTATGACCGGGACGGCCGGCTAGTCAGCACGATCTATATGATCCCGATCGAGGACATCGAAGCGCAAAAGAAGTTCGACGATCTCGCGGTCGGGACGGACAATGTCGTCGATGTCGACATGTACTACAACGCTGGTCATCCGGGCGTTGAGGAACCGCACTATCACGTGGTGCTTTGGCATGTACCAGAGAGCGAAGCCAAGCTCCAATAGCGCGGTTACGCGCCGAGGCGCATTGCAGGCCGGCGGGCTTGTGCTCGCCGGCCTAGCGACCGGGCTTGTCGGACTCCCGGCGCGGGCCAGCCCGGTCGCGGAAATCCGCATGCGCAGCCTCGGGCACGGCGCCCACGTTGGGTTCGATCCCGTTGGCTTGCTGGTGCAACCCGGCACCACCGTGAGATGGATTGTCGAAGCCGATGTCCATACGACCACAGCCTATCATCCGAACAACGAGGCCCATTCGCTCCGCATTCCCGAGGGGGCAGAGCCCTGGAACTCGGACTACCTGGTCAACCCCGGCGATTCCTTCGAGGTCACGCTAAGCGCGGAGGGCGTCTACGATTACTTCTGCGCGCCCCACGAATTGGCCGGAATGGTCGGCCGTATCGTCGTCGGCCGGCCCACGGGCCCGGGCTCGCTGCCGTTCGATTACTTCGAGAGCGATCCCGCAACGGCCGATTGGATGCCGGTTCCTCCGGCTGCACAAAAAGCCTTTCCCCCTGTAGAAGAAATCATGCAGAAGCGACTTGTATCGTGGCCAGGCTTGGCACGCGATTGACAAGGGACCGGAAGGCCGGCGAGAGCGCGCCAACCGGCGGAACCGACAGGCGCTGTCTATGAAGCTGATCCCGCCGGACAAGGAGGACTCCGGCGCGAGCCATATAGCCGTCGTGTCAACCGCGTAACTTCTTATCCGGTCAACGGCTCTCCGAACCGCGCGCCACCGTCAACTTGGCGGCGCGGTCCCTGTAGAATGCCTCCATGGTGTCGTTGACACCGCGCATGGCGGCGATGACGCCGGACGCTTTGCCCAGGTTGCTCCCGGCGATGACGGCCAGCATCTTCACCCCGGCAACGCCGGTGAAGGTCCGCATGCCCGCGCAACCGAGCGACAGCGCGGAGGTGCCCATGGCGCGTGCCGCCGGTATCGTCGCGCAGGCCGGCCGGCCGCGAACGCTCGCTGGCGCTTGGCCGCCCCATTCGGCGCTTCCCGCAGCTTCGCTCCAGATCATCGCCTGAGCAGGCGTCAGCCAGACGACCACCGCGTCGGGCGCGACCGGAAAGTCCTCGAGAGGGCCATAGAGCGCGCCCGTGGAACTCTTTTTTTCGTTGGTTGGGATATGGCCCGGCTCTTCGGCAGCGATGTAGCCGCATTTCGTCATGGTTCCGATCAGCTCCATCAGCTCGTCGGAGATCGCCTTCGGCAGATCGAAGCCCATGACGAACGAGCCAATGGGGCAGTTGAAATGCCGCTCGGCGGTCGCGAAAAACACGCCCTTCTCGGCCTCACGCCAGAACGCGCAGGCCGAGGGAACGGCTGCGGGTCCTGCGGCGACGCCTGCGGGCGGCTGGTCGAGGAAGGCGATCGCGACAGGCGGATCGTCGAGCCCGAGGCTCTCGACGAGCTGATTGGCATAGTCGGCATTGGACATGAGCTTTCTCCGGATCTGTTCATCGGTAACGCCAGCGCAGCAAGCGGCGCTCCAAGCGTTCCGCGAGCGCAAAGAGAATCAAGACGAAGGCCATGATGAGCAGGATCAGTGCGATCGTCAGCGCCGCGTTGTAGGTGCTCTGTGCGAACTGCAGCAGATAACCGAGGCCGCGGCTGGAGGCCACGAACTCGCCGACCACCGCCCCGGTAAATGCGAAGCCGACCGCGACCTTGAGGTTGCCCATCACCCAGGCGGTGACCGAGGGCACGTAGACCTCGCGGATCAGAACCCAGCGCCCGCCGCCCAGCGTGCGGACCCGTTCGACCAGGCGATGGTCCACCTCCTTGATGCCGGAGTAGACGGCGAAGAAGATCAAGACCGCGACCAGGATCAGCGCGAGTGCCATCTTCGATGGAAGGTCGATGCCGAGCCAGATGACGAACAGCGGCGCCAAGAGGCCGCGCGGCACCGCGTTGAGGAGGATCATCACCGGCTCCAGCAGCTCGGCGAGGATCGGCATCAGGGCAGCGGCGAATCCGAGGACGATGCCTATGAGGAGCCCGCCGAGGAGCCCGACAAGGGCGGCAGCGAAGGTCGCCTCCAGATGCTTCCAGATATCTCCTTCTATGAAGATCGTCGCGGTCACGCTGGCGATCTTCGAGGGCGGCGGCAGGTAGAAGGGGTTGAGCCAGCCGAGGTAGCCCGCCGCCTCCCAGAGGAGCACCAGGGCCGAGAGCGCGACCAGCCGCCGCACGGCGGGATTATTGAGACGCGCGCTCATGGGGGGAGTCCTTTTGGGAAACGGGCGAGGCCTCCGCCAGCTCGTTCCAGAGCCGGTCCAGGAGCGCGGCGAAGGTCGGGTGGCGGCGGGTCTCCAAGAGGGAGCGGGGCCGCGGAATGGTCACCTCGTGGCGTGCGCGGATTCCAGCGCGCGGCCCTTGCGACAAGACGTAGACGGCGTCGGAGACGCTGATCGCCTCCTCGAGGTCATGGGTAACGAGCAGGACCGTCAGATGCTCGCGATCGACCCAGCCAAGCAGCTCCTGGGTGATGCGCGTGCGCACGATCGCGTCGAGCGACGCGAAGGGCTCGTCCATAAGCAGCAGCTTCGGGCGAAGCGCCAGCACTTGAGCGATCGCAACGCGCTTTCGCTGGCCGCCGGAAAGCTGTCGCGGGAAGCGGTCGCCGAGATCTTCGAGTCCGAGCAACGCAAGCCACTCGTCGGCGACACGCTCCGCCGCAGGCGTGCTCTGTCCCCGTATCCTAAGGCCGAGCGACACGTTCTGGCGCGCCGTCCGCCAC
>JBOHKJ010000058.1:0-12325 GCA_050728975.1 Kiloniellales bacterium
GCGGTCGAACCCGACGTGCTGCTGCTGGACGAACCGCTCGGCGCCCTCGACCTTAAGCTGCGCCGCCAGATGCAGGACGAACTGAAGGCGATCCAGAGACGCGTGGGCACGACCTTCGTGCACGTGACCCACGACCAGGAGGAAGCGATGGCGATCGCCGACGAGATCGTGGTCATGAACCAGGGCCGGATCGAGGATCTGGGCGCGCCGCAGCGAGTCTATCTCCGCCCGCGCTCGCTGTTCGCTGCCGGCTTCATGGGCGAAGTTAATTTCCTCTCCGGCAGGATCGAGTCTGCTTCGGAGACTATCGTCACCCTGGCGACGGAGCTCGGCCGCCTCTCGCTGCCGGCCGGTTGTCTGGGGAGTCTGACGCCAAGCCGCGATCTCGCGGTCAAGCTCTGCATCCGGCCCGAACACCTCAAGCCTGGCCAGGAGAGCGATGGGCTGGTCGACCTCGGGCCGGGAAGAATCGTCGAGGAGGCCTTCTTCGGCACCCACTATCGCTGCCATCTGAAGCTGGAGTCGCAGCCGCAGCGGCTCTTCACGGCTCACCTGCCGCAGTCCGCGGGACTTTCGATCGGCGACAGCGTGATGTTACGCTTCGACCCGGCGGCAGCTGTGATTCTGCCGAGCGACCAAGCCTAAGGGACGGCCAAGCGATGGAACGGGCGACCGTCGAGTCCTGGTTCGAGACCAAGCGCGTCGGCGACGACGTCACCCTGATCGGCGAGCCCTTCGTCCATCCCTTCTACCGCTGCAACATCTGGCATGTGCGGGGACGCGACCGCGACCTGCTTCTCGACAGCGGAATGGGCGTCGTCAGCCTGCGCGAGCAGGTGCCGCTGGTGACCGAGAAGCCCTGCCTCGCCGTCGTCAGCCATACCCACTTCGATCACATCGGCAGCCATCACGAGTTCGCCGAGCGTCTGGTCCATCCGTTGGAAGCCGATCTGCTCGCCAACCCCACCCGCGAAGGCACCCTGGCCGACCTCTACGTGACCGACGAGATCTACAGCAAGCTGCCGCCTGCGCCTTATAGCTCGTCCGAATACGCGGTGAGAAAGGCGCCGGCGACGCGGCTGATCGAGGACGGCGACGTCATCGACCTCGGCGACCGCCGCTTCGAGGTCGTCCACACGCCCGGTCATTCGCCGGGCGGTATTGCGCTCTGGGAAGCGGCGACCGGTATCCTTTTCTCCGGCGATATCGTCTACGACGGCCCGCTGATCGAAGACTGCTATCACTCCGACGCCGCCGACTACTACGCCTCGATGAAGCGATTGCTGGCCTTTCCAGTGCGAATCGTTCACGGCGGCCACTTCGCGAGCTACGACGGCGCGCGCCACCGCGCGATCGTCACTGCCTGGCTCGAGGAAAAGGATCGAGGGTAAGGCTGCGCTCAGCGCCGCAGCAGGAACTCGCGGCCGACCTTGACCCGCGGTTTGCCGTCGTAGGCGACGATGTCCGCCGTCGCATAGGTCTCCGACCAGCCTTCCGGCAGATAGCTGCCGCTGCCGATCACGTCGACCGGCGCCTCGGCCTCGGCCATCAGCTTGCACTTGGCCGGCCCGAAGCCCGAGGAAGCGACGATCTTGACCGACTGGAAGCCCTCGGCGTCGAGCGCCTCGCGCAGATGCCAGATCGCGGCCGCCGAAACGCCGGGGCCGACCAGATAGCGCAGCTCCTGCTCGGTCCGGAAGCCGCGGATCGCCTCCGGCACCCGGCGGTCGAGCACCGCGTAGGAGGCCGGCGGATCGAGCCCTTCGACGAAGCGGCTGCCGGGCGTGTCGAGGCGGATCGAAAGCGCGCCCTTGGCAGCGCGCTGCGGAAAGCGCCGGCACACGGTCAGGGAATCCGTGACCTCGCGGGCGAAGTAGTCGACCAGCACCGTCATCGCCTGGTCGGGGAAGGTCTCGTCGAACATCTCGGCGGCGCGCAGCGTCGAGCCGGCATAGCCGATCAGCGCGTGCGGCATGGTGCCCTGGCCGCTCTTCTGGCCGAAATAGAAGGCCGTGGCATCGGTCGCGTTGGCGACGAAGCCCACCGCGCCGACCTTGCGCTTGGCGCGGCCGGCGCCGACCGAGGCCGCGTAGGCCATCATCTCCGCCATCTCGGTGCCGGCGCAGTGGCGAGCGTCCATGGCGAGAAAGGCGACCTTAGGCAGGTCGGCGCACATGGTGTAGGCGTTGTAGGCGGCGACGCAGGGCGGCCCCAGCTTCTGCAGGAGCAGCGTCTCCAGCTCGACCAGATGGGCCAGAGAGCCGGTCACGTAGAGGATCGGATCGCCGGCGCCGACCCACTTGCCCTCCTCGTAGCGCAACTCGACCTTCAGCTCGATGCCGCGCTTGGCCGCAACCGCGGTCAGCCAGTCGACCGCGAGGCGCGGCGCGCAGACCACCGGGCGGCGCATGAAGATCGCATAGGTGACCTCGACGTCGCCGAAGCGCTCGACGATCGCCCTGGTGCGCTTGAAGTACTGGTCGGTCCAGGCCGCGATGTCGGCCTCCTCGAGCGGCCAGGCGGACGAGCCGCCCGCTCCCAGCTTCTTTTGATCGTCGGGCATGACGCGAGCTTTCCTCCGCGAACTCTCGCCCAAGAACTCCAAGGACGCGAACCGCTCCCCGAAGCGAGCTGCCCCGCCTACTTCGCCGCGGCGGCCGCCTGCGACTTCTCCCGGCGCAGGATGCGTTCTTCCTTCAGCTGCTCGGCGATCTGAAAGGCGAGCTCGAGGGCCTGGCTGGCGTTGAGGCGCGGATCGCAGTGGGTGTGATAGCGGTCACCCAGCCGCTCGTCGCTGATCGCCTGTGCGCCGCCGATGCACTCGGTCACGTCCTGGCCGGTCATCTCGAAGTGGACGCCGCCGGCGTAGCTGCCCTCGGCCTTGTGAACGGCGAAGAAGCCGCGCACCTCGGCAAGGATGCGGTCGAAGGGCCGGGTCTTGAAGCCGGAGGCCGACTTGACCGTGTTGCCGTGCATGGGATCGCAGGACCAGACCACCTGGCGCCCTTCGCGTACCACGGCGCGCACCAGGGGCGGCAGCTTCTTCTCCACCTGGTCGGAGCCGGTGCGGCAGATCAGCGTCAGGCGCCCCGGCTCGTTCTTCGGGTTGAGAATGTCGATCAGCCTGATCAGCTCGTCGGAATCCAGGCTCGGGCCGCACTTGAGGCCGATCGGATTCTGCACCCCGCGCAGGAACTCGACATGCGCGCTCTCCGGCTGGCGGGTACGGTCGCCGACCCACAGCATGTGGGCCGAGCAGTCGTACCACTGGCCGGTCAGGCTATCGATGCGGGTCAGCGCCTGCTCGTAGGAAAGCAGCAACGCCTCATGGCTGGTGTAGAACTCGGTCTCGCGCAGCTCGGGCACCTTCTCGGGCGTGAGCCCGCAGGCCTCCATGAAGGCGAGCGCCTCGTCGATGCGGGTGGCCAGCTCTTCGTAGCGCTGGCCCTGGGCGCTGGCGGCCACGAACTGCTGATTCCACTGATGCACCTTGTGGAGGTCGGCGAAACCGCCCTGGGCGAAGGCGCGCAGCAGGTTGAGCGTCGCCGCCGACTGGTTGTAGGCGCGCACCAGGCGCTCCGGATCGGGAACCCGCGCCGCTTCGTCGAACTCGATGGCATTGACGATGTCGCCGCGATAGCTCGGCAGCTCGCGGCCGTCCTTGGTCTCCATCTCGGCCGAGCGCGGCTTGGCGAACTGGCCGGCCATCCGGCCCACCTTTACGATCGGCACCGCGGCCCCGAAGGTGAGCGCGACCGCCATCTGCAGCAGCACCTTGAAGGTATCGCGGATGTTGTTGGCGTTGAACTCGGCGAAGCTTTCCGCGCAGTCGCCGCCCTGCAGCAGAAAAGCACGGCCGGCGGCGACCTCGGCCAGCGACTTCTTCAGATTGCGCGCCTCGCCGGCAAAGACCAGCGGCGGATAGGCCGAAAGCGTCCGCTCCACCTCTGCGAGGCGGGCGGGATCGGGATAGGTCGGGGCCTGGCGTATCTCCTTGTTGCGCCAGGTTTCGGGGCTCCAGTTCGCCTTCACGCTCTCCATGAGCCTTACTCCGCCGTCCGGCTGTCCGCCGTCCGGATCATAGGGGTCGCTGGCGACGGCGGCGACAGCCGCGGTCACCGGAAGGCGATGGTTTTAACCCGTCGCCCGACGACTTTTCCACAGGAAACGCCGGAGCGCCACCCGATGCGGGATAACCGGCTGTTTTTACGGGTAAATGCCCGACGAGCGGCGCGCTGCTGCGAGCCCGGCGCGTGCCCGCAGCCGAGCGAGCTGGCGCCCCGCGGTACTCGCCACAGAAGGCCACAGCGGTCTCACGTTTCCGTACGCCTTCGTTGAAGGCCGCTTAACCAAATCCCGATAGTTTTCCCGACTACCAGCCAACATAGCGGGCGACCATTCCGAGATGTCTCAGAGAGCGGCAGCAATGCCCCTTCCAAAGCAGCACGATCCCTGCGCTCCAACTGGCGGCGAGGTGTCCGCCAGCTATCGGGAGGCGCTGGCCAACCTCAACCAGCTGGGCGCAGAGCAATACCTCGGTGCCGTCGCCTCGTCGGCGGCGACCCGAACGATCGGCGACGCCGTTCTCTGCGGCGGCATCCTCGCCAGCCCCAAAATCGCGCGGGAGCATCGCGTCACAGGCATCCGGCTCCTCGCCGACGCCTTCCTCGAAGCCAGCCACGCCAATGTCGTCGCCAGCACCGTGAGAATGGTCGTCAAGAGCTTCGGCGACGATAGCCGCGAGACGGATCGACTCGAAGCGGCCTTCAAGGACCGGCTGGTCGAGCTCGATGCGGATCGGCGCATCGTCGAGCGCTATGTCGCGCTGGTGCACGGCAGCGACCGCGGGAAGATCTTTGGAATCGGCATGAACAAGACCGGCACGACGTCGCTTCTGACTGCCCTGCAGGAATTCGGCATTCTTTGCGGTCATCAACCGGACTTCGAGCTGCTGTTCGACGATTGGGCGGCGCGACGCTTCGACAGGATCGTCGCCCTGGCTCGCCACTACGAAGCCTTCCAGGATGCTCCCTTTTCGCTGCCCTTCACCTATCAGGCGCTCGACCAGGCTTTCCCCGACGCGCGCTTCGTCCTGACAGTGCGGGAGGCCGAGGAGTGGTACGAGTCCCTGGTGCGCTTCCACCGGAAGGTCCTGTTCGGCGGCAACGACCCGAGCTGGAAGCGAATCAGGAGCGCTCGCTACCTATACCCCGAGTACATCTACGAGAGCGCCGTGGCGATGTGGCGCTGGGACGAGTTCGGCCTCTACGACCGCAGCCGGGCGATCGATCTCTACAATTTGCACAACGACAGCGTGATGGAGTATTTCCACACCCGCCCGGAGCGACTTCTCGTCATCGACCTCGCTGACCCCAAGTCCTACGGCACGCTCTGCCAATTCCTGGGTCAGGCGCCACGACGAGAGGCTTTCGCCAGGGAAAACGCCAGCTAGCGGTACCGTCGCTCACGCTCGTCGCGGCGTCAGCTCGAGCGTCTCGATCATCCGGAAGATGACGGCAACCTCGATCAGGAGGCGGCGCACTGCGGCCTCGGCATCGAGCGCCGCAGTGAGTCCACTGCCCTCGAAACGATCCTCGTGGGTGTCGGCGGCCAACAGCACCCTGTCCCCGACCAGGCCGACGGTCGGCCGGGTGCCGAGTTCGTCGGCGATCGCCAGCAGACAGGCGCGCAACTCCGGCCCGAGGAGCGCGCGGGCATCCGCCGGATCGTCCGAATAGACCTCATAGCGCGCTTCGAAATCGGGCGCCTCGATCGGCACGCGCTCGCGCCCCGAGAAGACGCGCGAGAGGAAGTTGCCGACCCTGCCGGAGTCGCGGGCGATCAGGGTTCGCCCGCGAAAGGTCGTCGGCGCGACAAAGGTCGCAACCTGCCCGAGGAAAACGGTACGCATCCTTGGGCGGCGGCGCTTTCCGCTGCCGCTCGCTTCACGGTTCTCCAGATGCAGCTCACAGAAGTCGAAGGCAACACCGTCGAGGCTTCCGGAGATGCGGTCGTTCCGCCGCTCGCGGTTGCAGAACTCCAGAACGCCGTTGTCGTAGAAGAGCCCGAGCGGGAAGCCGGCGGCCGAAGGCTCGAATGTAAAACCGAGGAAACGGCAGGTGCCGGCGAGCAGGGTTTCCTTGCCTGCACGCCGCACCTTGCGCAGCGGGCGAAAAACCAGCCAAACCAGGATCGCCGTCACGATGAGGACGATCACCAAGAAAGCCAGTTGCAGGGCCAGCGTATCGGCCACGAGCTGGCCCCTGATCGCTCCAATCGCCAGCCAGAGAATCAAGCCGGCGCCGATGATCCCTATCGGCACACCGATCCTGAGGGCGCGCCGTCAGGCTTCCTGACGTTGCGCCTCGAGTCTGGCGAGCGCCGGGTGCAACTCCTGCTCGAAGTAGCGGTCGTAGCCGGCGAAACGCGGATGGATGTCGTCGAAGGGCATCGGCTTGGCCGCGAGACTTTGCCGCACCGGCGTTTCAGGCCTGATAGATGGCGTAGAGCTTGCGGACCGGCTCGACGGTCTCCCAGGTGCCGGTAAAGCCGGCCGGAATGACGAAAGCATCGCCGGCCTCGAAGGTGGCGCTTCCGCCCTTCTCGTCGCTCAGCACCAGCTTGCCGGCCAGGATATGACAGAACTCGTGCTCGCTGTAGCTAACCCGCCATTTTCCGGGTGTCGATTCCCAGATCCCGGCGAAGAACTTTTCGCCGCCGTCGGCGTAGTAGTTGGCGAGGCTCTGCTGCGGATTGCCGGAGACGATGTTGTTAAGCTTTGAGACCTCAGGCTTGGGCCCGGCCCCGCCGAGCCGCACGATGGAACCGATATCGCCCATGCCAGTCCCCCTATTCCGCAGCCTTCTTGCGGTCCGGCTCGGCGACCGGCTCGCGCAGCGTCACGAACTCTTCGGCGGCAGTCGGATGGATGCCGACCGTGGCGTCGAAGACGTCCTTGGTGGCGCCGGCCCTGAGCGCGATTGCCACCCCCTGGACGATCTCGGCGGCGTCCATGCCGACCATGTGGGCGCCCAACACCCGCCGCGACTTCGACTCCACCACCAGCTTCATCATCGAGCGCTCGTCGCGCCCGGAGAGCGTGTGCTTCAAGGGCTTGAAGGTGGTGCGGTAGATCTCGACCGCGTCATGGCGGCGGCGCGCTTCCTCTTCGGTGATGCCGACGGTGGCGATCGGCGGCTGGCTGAAGACCGCCGAGGGAATCAAGTCGTAGTCGAGCGCGCGCGGCCGACCCCGGTAGAGCGTATCGACGAAGGCCATGGCTTCGGCCAGCGCGACAGGGGTCAACTGCAGGCGATCGGTCACGTCGCCTATCGCATAGGCGTCGGACTGGCTGGAGCGCGAGTAGCCATCCACTTTAATGGCGCCGTTGCTCGTCGTCTCGATCCCAGCCGTCTCCAAACCGAGATCGCCGGTGTTCGGATTGCGGCCGGTGGCGAAGAGCACCTGATCGGCGTCCAGGGTGCCGCCGTCGGTCATCTGTGCGCGAAGCCCTCCGCCCGCCTGGTCGAGGCGCAGGACGTTCAGGTTGAGGCGCAGGTCGATGCCGTCCTTGACGAAATCCTCCGCCAGGACGCGGCGAATGTCCTGGTCGAAGCCGCGCAGAATCTGCTCGCCGCGATAGACCAGCGTGGTCTCGACCCCCAGGCGATGAAAGATGGTGGCGAACTCGCAAGCGATATAGCCTCCGCCCAGCACCAGCACGCGCTTCGGCAGGCGCTCCAGCTGGAAGACCTCATTGGAAGTGATGCCGAGATCGGCACCCGGAATGTCGGGCTTGACCGGGCGCCCGCCGGTCGCAATCAGGACGGTCCTGGCGGTGACGCGCTTGCCGTCGACCTCGATCGTATTCTCACCGGCGATCCGGGCGCGGGACGGAAACAGCGTGCAGCCGTTGCTGGTGAGCAGGCTGCGGTAGATCCCTTCGAGGCGCGCGATCTCCTTGTCCTTGTTAGCGATGAGGCGCGTCCAGTCGAAGCTGGCGCTCTCCACCGTCCAGCCGTAGCCGACGGCGTCCTCGAAGTCGTGGCCGAAGTGGGAGGCGTAGACCAGCAGCTTCTTGGGGATGCAGCCGCGGATGACGCAGGTGCCGCCGTAGCGGTACTCCTCCGCTACCGCGACCTTGGCGCCGGCCGCGGCCGCCATGCGTGCGGCGCGCACGCCGCCCGAGCCGGCGCCGATCACGAAGAGATCGAAGTCGAAGGACGGCATCTGTCAGGCGGCCGCTGCGCGGCGACCGCAGGCGCCGTGTCGCAGCGTCAGATTCCGCCCATGCACATGTACTTGATCTCGAGGAACTCATCCATGCCGTAGTGGGAGCCCTCGCGGCCGATGCCCGACTCCTTGACGCCGCCGAAGGGCGCCACCTCGGTCGAGATGATGCCGGTGTTGATGCCGACGATGCCGTACTCCAGCGCTTCGCCGACCCGCCAGACGCGGCCGAGATCGCGGGCGTAGAAATAGGCGGCGAGCCCGAACTCTGTGTCGTTGGCCATCCGGATCGCCTCGTCCTCGTTCTTGAAGCGGAACAGCGGCGCTACCGGGCCGAAGGTCTCCTCCTTCGTCACCTTCATGGCGGTGGTGACGTTGGTCAGAACCGTCGGCTCGTAGAAGGTGCCGCCGAGCGCGTGCCGCTTGCCGCCGAGCGCAACCCGGGCGCCCTTGGCGGTCGCATCGGCGACATGCTCCTCTACCTTCTCGACCGCCTTCATGTCGATCAGCGGTCCCTGCTGCACGCCGGCCTCGATGCCCGAGCCGACCTTCAGCTTCTTCACCGCTTCGGCCAGCTTGGCGGCGAAGGCATCGTAGACCTTGTCCTGAACCAGCAGGCGGTTGGCGCAGACGCAGGTCTGCCCGGTATTGCGGAACTTGGACATGATCGCGCCCTCGACCGCGGCGTCGAGGTCGGCGTCGTCGAACACAAGGAAAGGCGCGTTGCCGCCGAGCTCTAGGCTAACCTTCTTCACCGTGCCGGCGCACTGCTCCATCAGCAGCTTGCCGACCTCGGTGGAGCCGGTGAAGGACAGCTTGCGGACGATCGGGTTGGAGGTCATCTCGCCGCCGATCGCGGACGCCGAGCCGGTCACTACGTTGAAGACGCCGGCGGGAACGCCGGCGCGTTCCGCCAGCTCGGCCATGGCCAGGGCCGAGAAGGGCGTCTGGGTCGCCGGCTTGATCACGATCGGACAGCCAGCGGCGAGCGCCGGCCCGGCCTTGCGGGTGATCATGGCATTGGGGAAGTTCCAGGGCGTGATCGAGGCGACCACCCCGATCGGCTGCTTGATGACCACGATGCGCTTGTCGGCCTGGTGCTGGGGAATGGTGTCGCCGTAGATGCGCTTGCCTTCTTCTGCGAACCACTCGATGAAGCTCGCGCCGTAGGCGATCTCGCCCTTGCCCTCGGCGAGCGGCTTGCCCTGCTCCAGCGTCAACAGCAAACCGAGATCGTCCTGATTGGCCATCATCAGGTCGTAGAGGCGGCGCAGGATGACGGCCCGCTCCTTGGCGGTCTTGGCGCGCCACGCCGGCCAGGCCCGTTCCGCCGCCTCGATCGCCTCACGAGTCTCGTCGCCGCCCATTTTAGGGATGGTGCCGAGGATTTCGCCGGTCGCCGGGTTGTTGACCTCGATGGTCTCGCCCGAGTTAGCGTCACGCCACTTGCCGTCGATGTAGCATTGCTGGCGGAACAGCTTGGGGTCGGCGAGTTTCGGGGCGCCATTGGCATGCTTGAGGGCGGTCTGGGCAGACATGGGGGCATACTCCAAACGGGTTAGAGAGCGCGAGGGTCTCTGAACTGAGATTGGCGCTCAGTATAACGATCTCAAGGCACAGCTTGAAGTCCCAGAACGGGCCGGCGCCTTGGGCTAGATGCCCTCGCCGTGGATGCCGCATTCGCTGCGTTCCAGCCACGACCAGCGGCCGGCCCGAACCGCCTCGCCCTGCTTGGCCGGCCGGGTACAGGGCACACAACCGATCGAGCTGTAGCCGGCGCCGACCAAGGGATGGAATGGCAGGTCGTAGCTGTCGAGATAGCGTAGCACGTCGTCGCGCGACCAGAGGGCGAGCGGATTGATCTTGATGCGACCACTGGCCTTCTCGCCTTCGATGGTCGGCAACGCATTGCGGCCGCCGCCGTGGAAGCGCTTGCGGCCGTTGATCCAGGCGGAGAAACCGGCCAGCGCGCCGTCGAGCGGCCACTTTTTCCGCAGGAGACAGCAGAGGTTGGCGTCGCGTCGCCACAGGTCGCCATTGGGATCGTGGTGCGCCACTTCCTCGGGGTCCGGCGTGAAGCTGCGGACGTCGCTCAGCTTAAGGCGCTTGGCCAGCGCATCGCGGTAGGCGAGCGTCTCGGGAAAGAGCTTCAGGGTATCGAGGAAGACGATCGGCGTCGCCGGATCGATCCGCGCCACCATATGCAGCAGCGCCGCCGACTCGGCGCCGAACGAGGACACCAGCACGATCTCGCCCGGAAAGGTCGTCTTGATCATCGAGCGCAGCAGCGCTTCGCCCGAGAGCGCCCCATAGAGACGCCGAAGGCCGGCTACGCGATCTTCCAGTGACTCCGCGGCCGGCGTCACGAGGTTCATGGCGCGCCTTGTCCCGCTACTCGGCCGCCGTTTTTGTGCGGCGCAGCGTGAAGGCCGGGCGCCGGCTGTCGGTGGCCGGTTGATAGACGACGGAAAACTCGGCGAGCGCGTCGTGCCACTGCTCGGCGAGCGTTGCGTCCTTCACCTCGACGGCGTCGAAGCCGCAGCGTGTCAGAAAGGCGAACTGGTCGCGGATCAGGTGGCCCACGGCACGTATCTCGCCGCTGAAGCCGTAGCGCTCGCGCAGCAGCCGAGCATAGGAAAAGGCGCGTCCGTCGTTGAGCTTGGGAAACTCCAGGGCGAGCAGGCGGAAGCGCGAGACATCCGCGGCCACCAGCCTCGGCGACTGATCGCTACGCAGGCGCAAGCCCAGCGGTGCATTGCGGCCGAGCAAGGCTTCGCGCTCGGCCTGCCAACGCCCGAGCGAGATCAGCGCCGGCCGGTCGGCCGGCAGCGGCTCGTCGTCGCCGACCGCTATCCAGGCGTCCTCGGCGAGGCGACCGTCTTTAATGAGCGGCATAGACCCGCTCCTTGAAAGGCTTGAGGCCGAGGCGGCGGTAGGTTTCCAGGAAAGTCTCGTCCTGATCGCGCACTTCGAGGTAGGCGTCGACGACCTTCTCGATTGCGTCGACCACATCGTCATAGGAGAAAGCCGGCCCGAGGATCGCGCCGAGCGCCGCGTCCTGATTTGCGCTGCCGCCGAGCGTGATCTGGTAGAACTCGGTGCCCTTCTTGTCGACACCGAGGATACCGATGTGCCCGACATGATGGTGGCCGCAGGCATTGATGCAACCGGAGATCTTGATCTTCAGCGGGCCGATGTCGTACTGGCGCTTCAAGCTCTGGAAACGCTCGGAAATGCGCTGGGCGACCGGGATCGAGCGCGCGTTGGCGAGGTTGCAGTAATCGAGTCCCGGGCAAGCAATGATGTCGGACACCAACCCAATATTGGGCGTCGCGAGACCCAGCGGCCGCAGGGCCTGCCACAGCTCGTAGGCCTGCTCCAGCTTGACGTAGGGCAGCACCAGGTTCTGCTCGTGAGTGACGCGGATCTCGCCGAAAGAGTAACGCTCGGCGAGATCGGCGAGCGCCTCCATTTGCTCTGCCGTTGCGTCGCCGGGCGTGCCGCCAACCGGCTTTAGCGAGATGTTGACGATGGTGTAGCCCGGCACCTTGTGGCGCGCGAGATTGGTGCGCGCAAAGTGGGCGAAGTCGCGATCCTCGAAGCGCTTCGCCTCGAAGGTGAGGTCACGCGCCGACAACGTCTCATAGGGCGGTGGGGAGAAGTAGGAGCGGATACGGGCGACCTCATCCGCAGGGAGGGTGAGCTCGCCGTCCTCGATCTCGGCCCACTCCTCCTCCACCAGTCTTGTGAACTCTTCGGCGCCGACCTCGTGAACCAGGATCTTGATGCGCGATTTGAACAAGTTGTCGCGGCGGCCGAGCTGGTTGTAGACCCGCATGATCGCTTCGAGATAGGACAGCAGGTGCCGCTTCGGCAGGAACTTGCGGATCGTCTTGGCAATGATCGGCGTGCGCCCCTGGCCGCCGCCCACTAGCACCTCGAAACCGACCTCACCCGCCTCGTTGCGGCGAATGTGCAGCCCGATGTCATGGACCTTGACCGCCGCGCGATCGTTCGGCGCGCCGGTGACGGCGATCTTGAATTTGCGCGGCAGGAACGAGAATTCCGGATGGAGCGTCGACCATTGGCGGACGAT
>JBOHKJ010000059.1:0-3905 GCA_050728975.1 Kiloniellales bacterium
CGCTTCATCGAGCGCAAGATTCCGCTCTACGAGGCCTTGAGCGAGGAGGGGCTGAGCCTGGTCGAGGAGAACGCCGACACCGTCCTCCAGGAGATCGGCATCGAGTTCCGCGACGACCCCGAGGCGCTCCAGCTCTGGAAGGATGCCGGCTGCGACGTCAAGGAGGCGCGGGTGCGCTTTCCCCGCGGGCTCTGCCGCAAGCTGATCCAGGACAGCGCGCCCCGGAGCTTCGTCCAGCAGGCCCGCAATCCGGAGCGCGCGGTCGAGATCGGCGGCAAGAATGCGGTCTTCGCGCCGGTCTACGGGCCGCCTTTCGTGCGCGACCTCGACAAGGGCCGGCGCTACGCGACGCTCCACGACTTCGAGAATTTCGTGAAGCTGGCCTACATGACGCCGGCCATGCACCACTCCGGCGGCACGGTCTGCGAGCCGGTCGACGTGCCGGTCAACAAGCGCCACCTGGACATGGTCTACAGCCATATCCGCTACAGCGACAAGCCGTTCATGGGCTCGGTGACGCACCCCGAGCGGGCGGCCGACACCGTTTCCATGGCGCGGATCCTGTTCGGCGAGGACTACGTCGAGAACAACTGCGTGCTGGTCAGCCTCATCAACGCCAACTCGCCGCTGGTCTGGGACGGCACCATGCTGGGCGCGCTCAAGACCTACGCCCGCGCCGGCCAGGCCTGTCTCGTCACGCCGTTCATCCTGGCGGGCGCGATGGCGCCGGTGACGCTGATCGGCACGCTCACCCAGACGCTCGCCGAGGCCATGGCCGGCATGGCGCTGACGCAGCTGGTGCGCCCCGGCGCGCCGGTGATCTTCGGTAGCTTCGCCAGCTCGATCTCGATGCAGTCGGGCGCGCCGACCTTCGGCACGCCCGAGCCGACCTTGGTGCTGCTGGGCGCGGCCGCGCTGGCGCGCCGGCTCGGCGTTCCCTTCCGCTCCGGCGGCTCGCTCTGCGCCTCCAAGGCGGCCGACGCGCAAGCCGCCTACGAGAGCGCGCAGACCCTGCTGCCGACGCTGCTGGGCGGGGTCAACTTCGTGCTCCATGCGGCGGGCTGGCTCGAGGGCGGGCTGGTCTCTTCTTACGAGAAGTTCGTCATGGACGCCGACCAGCTCGGCATGATGCAGGTGATGAGCCAGGGTTACGACATGAGCGAGAACGGCCAGGCGCTCGACGCGCTGCGCGAGGTCGGGCCGGGCAGCCATTTCCTCGGCTGCGCTCACACCCAGGCCAATTTCGAGAGCGCCTTCTACCGCTCTTCGATCGCCGACAACAATTCCTACGAGCAGTGGGAGGCCGAGGGCGCGCTCGACGCCTCCCAGCGCGCCAACAAGATCTGGAAGAAGACGCTGGCAGACTACCAGCCCCCGGCGCTCGATCCGGCGATCGACGAAGCGCTCAAGGACTTCATCGAGCGCAAGAAGGATTCGATGCCCGACGCCTTTGCGTGAGGCGCAGAGCTAGCGTTGTAGTCATCAATGCGGCCCTCATGCTTCGACAAGCTCAGCATGAGGGCCTTTATTTCGCTCCTCATCCTGAGCTTGTCGAAGGATGAGGAGCGCAACGACCTTTCGATCGGAACCGATAACCTTCTACCCCGCCAGCGGGGGCCGGGGCCTCTTGTGAGAGCGGACCGGGCGAGCGGTAGCGCGCGCCGAGGTGTTCAGTGCCACGGCGGCGCGAACGAGCGCCTTCAGCGCCTTTTCGTCAATCTTGTCGCCCTCGTGAAAGTCGATGGCACGCCTGGTGTTACCTTCGAGGCTGGAATTGAAGAGGCCTGAAGGGTCCTCCAGCGAGGCGCCCTTGGCGAAGGTCATCTTCACGACAGACTTGTAGGTCTCGCCGGTGCAGACGATTCCGGCGTGCGACCACACCGGAACCCCCAACATCGAGTTCGATGGCTTTCTCCATTTCACCTCCTCGACCACTTCGGGGTCGGCCTCTCTGATGAGACTTCGAACCCGGGCGAGCGTCTCGCCCCGCCAATCGCTCAGCGCCTCGATTCTCGCATCGATCAGCCGAGAGGGAGAGTCTCCGCCTTTTTCTTCCTTCACGCCGCTCTTCCTTTTCTTCGTGGTGGTATCGACTCCGAGTTTGCGGCACGCTTCGCGATGCCCATCCTAGTTACTTTGTAGCTCGGGGGCCAACCCGTGGCCGTGACAGCGGCCGTCTCACTTTTCGACGGCGTGACGTTGATGGCCGATAGCCGCGTGACTGTCACACCCGAAGGGCGGCGCGCGTATTATTCGGCCGAGCACTTCAATCCAAGACGAGGAAAGCGAGTGTAGCGCCGCCGGCAGTTCCTTTGCCGCGGCCTTCGTGGACTTGCGGCCTGATGGCTTGGCGTCCGCTCACGCCGCGAAGGCGCCTCGCACACACCTAACTCTGGCCGCTCACATTCGTTCGCCGGGCAATTGGCTGGCCTGCTTCACCCAAGCGGCGAACCGAGCTTCGTCGAGCTCGCCCTCGTGGATATCGAGGTAGCGCACTTCCTTGTGCTTGGACTCGCCCGGAGGGAGAGGACGCAGCGACCTGCCGCGGAAGAAAGCCACTTTGACGTACTTCGTGAAGCAATGAAAGCTGAGGAACCAGACCTGGTCCTCGACGCCATAGAAGGGCGAATTCCATTTGACCGCCTTGCACACGCCGGGGACGGTGCGCACGATGAGCGCGTCGAGGCGGCGCCCGAGGTTGCGTTTCCAGCCCGGCATGGCCGCGATGTAGGCCTGCACGGGGGCGTCGCCGTAGCCCTTCGCGATCTGGGGGTTGCCGCCCGAGAGGAGGACCGGCTTTGCGGCCTTGCGGGACTGCGATTTCGGCGCCGCCTTGCGCGATTTGGCCGTCTTCGCAGCGACCCGCTTGGCGGTGGCCTTCTTTGCGACCTTCGCCGACTTCTTGGACGTCTTGCCGGCCATTCTGTTCACTCCAACTGATCGGCTGATATGTGATCGATGATACTTGATTCTAGAAAGCCGTCCCTGAAGAACTCGCTTGCAGAGGGACAAGTAGCGGTTTCAGCGCCGAACAGGCGTGCTGGAGCTGCAAGAGCTTGCGAGGCCAAGCTTGGTTTCCTTGCAGTTTGAGAACACCCGATGCGCTGCCATCGGACCGCGGCCGAGACCAATGCGCCGAGCCTAGCTGTCGTTGAATGAGGGGTGGACGCGCCTTCTGGGATGGCAGGAGCCGTGGTTTCGCTCAACTCGGTCGTGTAGGCTGATCGCACCGGGCTGCCGGTCAGGACTGTTGATGTCGCGGGCGGCCGGTGCCAACGGATCAATGGCGGACCCGGGGACTTCCGTTAGCATGAAGTTCAGCGAGGCCGCATGAGGGCCTGCCGATATGCACCATTCCCGTCTCTGCGCCGTGCTGATCGACTGCAAAACTCCCGATGTGGACGAGGCCGCCCGCTTCTGGGGCGAGGCGCTGGGTCGCCCCGTCGACCTCAGCCATCCGGGCAGCCGCCGCAACTACCGAATGCTGGAGATCCCGCCCGACGAGCCCATCGTGCAGATCCAGAGCGTGGACCACGAAAGTCGTGTCCACATAGACATCGAGACCGATGACATTCCTGCTGAAGTGGCGCGCCTGGAGAAATTGGGCGCCAAGGTCGCGGACCGCCTGGAGCGCTGGGTGGTGATGCAGGCGCCCACCGGTCAACGCTTTTGTGTCGTGCGAGTACAGCGTCCCGGTTACCCGAAGAATGCCAACCGCTGGGACTAGAGGTTGATTTTCGGTCGGCCGAACGCCCGGCGGGCGCGCTGGAGCAGGCTGCGCTAGCAGGTTGCTGAAAAAGTCCTCGCGATAGTTTTTTGGTCGTGATTCTCTGGTTCAGGGGATTTGCGGACCAGGAGGCCTTGATGCGGGGCGAGGATCGCGAGAGCGGGGCTCTGTTTTCCTA
>JBOHKJ010000060.1:0-9030 GCA_050728975.1 Kiloniellales bacterium
GGTCCATGCCGGTGGCCAGCATGTGGCCATGATCCCGGTAGGCGGTAATGACCTGGTCTCCGTCCCTCAGCGTCATCTGCATGCCGACCACGACGGCCTCCTGGCCGATATAGAGATGGCAGAAGCCGCCGATCAGGCCCATGCCGTACATCTGCCCGGCCTTCTCCTCGAAGCGGCGGATCAGCAGCATGTCGCGGTAGAATTTCAGCAGGTCGGCCGGCTCGGCCTGTGGCGCCGCTTTCTTGGCGCTCGCCTTCTTGGTTGCCATGGCGTCTCCTCGGCGTGGACGGCCCGGCGGGCTCATGACGAGGAGGCTCGTGCAGCCCGCTTCAATCGCCGAAGCTACGGGGAGAACGGTTTCTTGACAAGGGCAGTTAATCGCTTGAAATGGCGGAATAAACGATCGTTAACTCGATATCGAGTAAGAGTTGTGGAGAAGAGCTAGGGCGCCAGCGGCAGGAGAATGATGAGATCGTCCGGGTGGCCGTAATTGAGCAGTATCCGGGCGCGCTCTTCCAGCAGATCGGGATCCAGGTGGTCGGCGCGCAGCAATGAAACGCGCGCCTCGGCGGCCGCGCGCTCGGCGGTAGTACGCTTCAGCTCCGCCTTGGCCGCCCTCACCTCCTGCTGGAGGCTGAGATAGGACGCCAGACCGCGCTCGCCTTCCACGGTGTGATAAAGGAAGTAGGCAATCAACGCAAAGCCGAGTGTCGGCAGAATGCCCTGACGGGCGCGGCGGGCGATGTCGCGGAGCAGGTTCATGCCCCCAAGCGAATCACAGCCCGATTCGGGGGGTCAAGCGAAAAGACTCAAGAATTTCATTCCGATTCCAGCTCTGTTGCAGAAAGGACTCACGAGTCGTTCGCGAGAACGGAGCGGGATTGAAGGGTGATTCTGCGACAGTCTTACACTGGCAGACGGGGCCAAACGGGTCCTAGACCGTCGGCTCCCAGGGGCCCGCGACGTCGTCGGCTTCCTCCATCCCGGGCCAGGGCGGGATCGTGACGCCCACCGCCGCGAGCGGCTCGTTGCCCTCGCTGCGGAACTGGAAGCGGGTGCCGACTGGGATGGTGATCGCGACCCCGACCGAGATCTCGACGACCTCCTCTTGAGCCCCGAGCTTGCGCCACATGCGCCCCCGCCCGCCCAGCAGGTACCAGATCTCCTCGACGGTGCGGTGGGCAACCGCCTTGGAGACCATGCCGGGCGCCAACCTGAAGTGCGCCAGGCTGCAGCGCGCCGTTGCCAGCAGGATTCGCACCTCCGAGCCGTCGGGCGCGATCGCGTTCGCCGTCGCTTGCAGTGTCTCGGTGGTGAAGCGCTCCATTCAGATTTTCCTTCGATCTTCTATCGCGAGCCATCACCGCTCTTCGACAACATGATCCGCCCCATGCGCACCGAGCGCCTCCGACAGCCGCTCGTTCACGCGGCGCAGCAGCTCAGGCGTCGCGCGGTCGAAGCCGTAGACCCATTCGGGGAAGTTGAGCGGCTTCTGGATCGCCCAGATCGCCTCGTGCCGGTCGGGCGGCAGGATCTCCGCCGGATCGCCGGGCGCGACCCAGGCGCTGGGATCGATTGTCGGCCGCTTGCCGACGTGCTGGATAAGCATAGCCAAGCTATCCTTTTTCTTCGCGCCTTCGCCCGTGCGCTGAGCTTGGCCGCTGCTGAACCCGGAAGGCCGCGAGTTTACAGGAACAGCGGCGCCAGCGACAGCGCACCCTTGTCACTTGACTTCCGGCACCGCTGGGCGAAACGATCTTGGGCGGAAAGTTCCCAATCCAGTTGGTGGGAGGCGGGTCATGCCCAAGCTGTCGATCGCTTCGTTGGCAGGTGCGTTGCTGTGGCTGCTTCTCCCCTCGGGCGCTGTGGCGCAGAGCCACGTATCCGGCTTGCCCGAAGGCAAGGGCAAGGAATTGGTCGAGGCGGTTTGCACCGGCTGCCACCAGACTAACCAGATCACCCGCAGCTCCGGCTACACCCACGAGGATTGGCTCGAGTTGACCGGTACCATGATCGACCTCTCCTCCAGCCCCAGCGAACAGAAGCAGATCGTCGACTATCTGGCGACTAGCTTCCCGCCCAATGGCAGGCGCGCTCCCAAGCTGATGCCCGGCGACGCGCAGATCGCCTTCAAGGAGTGGCAGACGCCAACACTGGGCCAGCGCTCCCGCGATCCGGTCGAAGCGGCCGACGGCGCCATCTGGTGGGCGGGGCAATGGGGCAATCTGGTCGGACGGATCGACCCTGCGACCGGCGAGATGGAGGAGTATCCGCTTCCGGCCAATGCGATGCCGCACAGCGTGCTGCTCGATGAGGCCGGCAACGTCTGGTACACCGGCAACAAGAACGGCACCCTGGGCAAGCTCGACCCTGAGACCGGCGCGATCACAGTCTACAAGATGCCCGACCCCGCAGCGCGGGATCCGCACACCGCCGTCTTCGACGAGAGCGGCACCCTCTGGTTCACCCTCCAGCAGAGCAACATGGTTGGGCGCCTCGATCCCGCAAGCGGCAACATCGAGCTGGTCACCATGAAAACAGACGGCGCCAGACCCTATGGCATCAAGATAGACGCCCAGGGCACGCCCTGGGTTGCCTGTAACGGCAGCAACTGCTTGGTGAAAGTCGATCCCAAGACTATGGCGCTCACCGAGGTGGAGCTGCCGATCCCCGAGACCACCATGCGCCGCCTCGACATCGCCGAAGACGGCATGATCTGGTATGTCAACTCATCGCAAGGGCGGCTTGGCCGCTTCGATCCGCAGACTGGCGAGATCAAGGAGTGGCCCTCGCCGAGTGGTCCAAAGTCGCATCCCTATGCGATTGCGGTGGTAGACGGCATCGTCTGGTACAACGAGTCCGGCATGCGGCCCGACGCGCTGGTGCGCTTCGATCCCAAGACTGAGAGCTTCCAGAGCTGGCCCATACCGTCCGGCAATATCTACGCTGGCATCGTCCGCCACATGCGGCCGACCTCGGACGGCAACCTGCTGATCCACCAGAGCAGCACTAACCGCATCATCCTTGTGACGATCAAGCCTGCCGCGACACAGTAGGCCGCAGAACGCCTGCCTTTGCCGCGGCGGGCGGCACGGTCGCTGCGGCGGTGACGGCGCCAGCAAGCGTAACGGCCGCTGCCACCGCAAGCCCAGTCTGATACCCAGACGCCATGGACCCGACGCCGGCCGCCAGCGCCACGCCGGCGAGCTGCGCGATTCGGCTCGCGGCGTTGTTTATGCCGGAGGCAAGTCCTTCGTCGGCCTCTGCCACGCTCGACAGCACCGAGGCAGTGAGAGGCGTTATGAGCACAGCGAAAGCAACTCCGAGGAGCAGCATCGGACCGATTATGCCGAGCGGATACGACCAACCCTGGCCAAGCGCCATCCAGAGGTAGGCGAGCGCCGCACCCGTCGGACCGGCGATCAGCATCGCCCGCGGTCCGAGTCTATCGGCCAGCCCGCCGAAGGCTCGCGACAACAGCCCGACGCCGAGCGTAAAGGGCAGGAAGGCGATCCCGGCGTCGGTCGCCGAGAGTCCGCGCCGGTCGACTAGTTCGAAGGGCAGCAGGAAGAACATGATCGCCAACCCGGCGTAGATCATCAGTGTTGCCAGGTTGAGGCCGAGGAACAACCGGTTCTTCACCAGGCGCGGCGGCGTCATGGGGTGCGGGCTCGCGCGCTCCCAAAGCGCGTAGACAACCAGTCCCGCGAGGCCGAGCGCACCGACTGTAGCGAGCGTCGTGCTTGAGAATGACGATGACGCGGCAACGCCCTCCAGCTCTCCGGGCCCGATCTGGCTCAAAGCCCAGGCGAGCGCGCCCAAGGCAGTGGCGAGGATCGCGGCGCCCAGCAGATCGAAGCGCCGGACCTCGCGACGATCCGCCGGGGCGAAGCGCAGCAGCAGCGCGACCGCGGCTAGCGCGAGCGGCGGATTGATCCAGAAGATCGCCTGCCAGCCGAAGCCCTCGGTCAGCCAGCCGCCGAGGATTGGGCCGCCGGCTGTGGTGAGCGCCGAGGCAGCCGCCCAGACGCCGACCGCGCGGTTGCGCTCGGCCTTGGGATAAGTGGCGCCGATCAGGGCGAGACTCGCGGGCGTGACGATGGCGGCGGCAGTGCCCTGCAACACGCGGGCGGCGATCAGCCAACCTGTCGAGGGAGCGAGCGCGCAGGCGGCCGAGGCGAGCCCGAACAGCAGGCAGCCGAGCGAGAGCACGCGCGCCTTGCCGTGCAGGTCGGCGAGCGCGCCACCGATCAGCGTGAGCGAGGCCAGCGCCAGCACGTAGCCGTTTAGCACCCACTGAACCGCGGCGAGGTCAGCGCCGAGATCGGCGCGTAGGTTGGGCAACGCAACGGTCAGCGCCGAGCCGTCGATGAAGGCCATCGAAGACGCCAGCACGCAGGCCGTCAGTACCAGCCGGCGACGCCGCGGCGACAGCTCCCGCCCCAGCTCGCGCGGACAGGGCTCGGTTTCGATAGTGCCGCGGCTACAGGGCTCGACGAAGGGCTGTGCCATGGTCTCCTCTCCGCACGGCTCGGAAATAAGCACGTCTCCGGTACCACAGCCGGGGAGCCCGTTCCGAGCGAACTCCTGCCGGTCCGCCGACCGCTCGACGACCAGGCTTTGCGACATGGCCGTTAGAACGAGACGCAGGAAGTGCCGTCGGCCCGCAATACGCTTTCCTGGCCAAAGCGCAGCTTGTATGCGGATCGAATGGCCTCGATATTGGCTTCACTCTCCCCCGTGGGTCGATACCAGACCAGCAGTACCCTGGATTGCTCTTTCGCGACGGTCCCCGCGCTGCCGCGCCATTGGCCATAGCCTGTGAGCACGGTCAGGCCATCGGGAAAACGCGGTGTTACCTCTTCGTCGAGAAACGCTGCCCATTCTGCTTCGCCGACTGGCGGTCCCTCCGCGCGCTCAGTACCGAACAGAAGCTCGAGCCGAGCCATGGATTGCGTTCCGGCGCGGCATGATTCAACGGGCGTGGTGGAGCTTCGGGAAGTCCCAGTGCTGCAGGCGACGCACAGCGGAAGCAGACTGAGAAAAAGGAGGTGAGAAACGCGCACGCAGGCAGCCATTCGTCGGGCGCCCGACTCGTTACGAGCGCTCGAACACCCCCGCGCCGGCGTAGACGGCCGCCGAGCCTAGCTGCTCCTCGATGCGCAACAGCTGGTTGTACTTCGCCATGCGGTCGCTGCGTGACAGCGAGCCAGTCTTGATCTGGCCGCAGTTGGTTGCAACCGCGAGGTCGGCGATGGTGACGTCCTCGGTCTCGCCCGAGCGGTGCGACATCACCGCACCGAAACGCGCCTTCTGCGCCATCTCGACGGTCTCGAGCGTCTCGCTGAGGGTGCCGATCTGGTTGACCTTCACCAGAATCGCATTAGCAGCCTTCTCGGCAATTCCGCGCGAGAGACGCTCGACGCTAGTGACGAAGAGGTCGTCGCCGACCAGCTGCACCTTCTTGCCGAGCGCTTCGGTGAGCGCGGCCCAACCGTCCCAGTCGTCCTCAGCCATGCCGTCCTCGATCGAGACGATGGGGAAGAACTTGGTCAGGCCCACTAGTTTCTTAGCCAGCGCGTCGGCCGTGATCGCCTTGCCCTCCACCTTGTACTTGCCCTTGTCGAAGAACTCGCTGGCCGCGCAGTCGAGCGCCAGCGCCACCTCCTTGCCGGACTTGAAGCCGGCGTTCTCGATTGCCTTGCTGACGAAGGTCAGCGCCTCCTCGGCGTTGTCGATGGCGGGCGCGAAGCCGCCCTCGTCGCCAACGTTGGTGTTGTGGCCGGCCTTCTTGAGTGCCGCCTTCAAGGCCTGAAAGACCTCGACGCCCCAGCGCAGGCCCTCGGAGAAGCTCGGCGCACCGAGCGGCACGATCATGAATTCCTGGAAATCGAGCGCGTTGTCGGCATGGGCCCCACCGTTGACGATGTTCATCAACGGCACCGGGAGGGTGCGTGCGTTGGCGCCGCCGACGTAGCGGTAGAGCGGCAGGCCCGCCTCAGTCGAGGCTGCCTTGGCGACCGCAAGCGACACACCGAGGATCGCGTTAGCGCCGAGCCTCGCTTTATTGGGAGTGCCGTCGAGGGCGATCATGGTGTGGTCAATTTGAATCTGGCTCTCAGCGTCCAAGCCCGAAAGCGCATCGAAGATCTCGTGGTTGACCGCCTCGACGGCCTGCAATACGCCCTTGCCGCCATAGCGCTTCTTGTCGCCGTCGCGCAGCTCGACCGCCTCGTGCTTGCCGGTCGAGGCGCCCGAGGGCACCGCGGCGCGGCCGAAAGCGCCGCTGTCCAGCTCCACCTCGACCTCTATGGTCGGATTACCGCGCGAATCCAGGATCTCGCGCCCTCTGATGTCGACGATTCCGCTCATTGTCCCCTCGTTCGGCCTTATTCGGCGGCGAAGCAAGTAGCACGGGCCGGCCAGTCTAACAACGGCTCCACTTCGGTGGCGCCCGAAGCATCGCACCTCCGAGCAGTGTCATCGTCCAGGTCAAGTCGAGATCACCTGGAGAGCTGACGATGGAACCCGCGAATTCCACAGCCTTACGAATTTCCCTGCCCGACAGGCGGCTGGCTCGGGAGCGCCGTTCCGGCCTTTCTGCGCTGCTGGCATGGGCGTGGCTATACCTTCAGCGACGCCGCCAGCGCCGCGTGCTCGCCGAGTTGCCCGATCACCTGCTGAAAGACATCGGCATCACCCGCCGCGAGGCGCGCATGGAAGCGCGCCGGCCGTTCTGGAAATAACCGCTTCGCTTCACTGGTCAATGCACCAGGGGCTGGCCGCGACAGTGGGAAGGAGTGCAAGCGATGGCAAGATGCGAGCTCTGCGGCAACGACTACGACCGGGCATTCCAAGTCGTCATGGCCGGCAAGACCCACACTTTCGACAGCTTCGAGTGCGCGATTGCGGCGGTCGCACCCGAATGCGGCCATTGCGGTGTCCGAATTGTCGGTCATGGCGTAGAAAAGATGGGCAGGGTCTTCTGCTGCGCGCACTGCGCATCGCAGGAAGGGGTGAGCGAGCTGCGCGATCGCGCTTGAGACACTATTCGGACGGCCAGCCGAGCGCGCGGAGGTCCTCGCCGCGAAAGCGCGCGTCCTGCTTGAGGAAATACTCGTCGAGCTGCGGCGGCTTGACCGCGGTGCCTGCCAACATGGCATGAATCTGGCCGCGATGATGGATCTGGTGCGTCGAGAGATGCAAGATCGTCGTCGCCACCGTCTCCTTGTAGCTGTTGCCGTCGCGCCGCTCGATCGATACTTCGCGTGCCAGGGCGCGCTCGCGAAGCCCCTCGACGAAGTCGATGAGCCGGCGGTCCTCTTCAGACTGCGCCGCACGTAGCGCGCCGAAGTCCTCGTAGAGCTCGTCTCTATTAAGGCGCTCGAAGTCGACCGGCTCGCCGATCAATGCGTCGGTGTAGTAGAGATCGACAGCCAGAATGTGATTGAGCGTCAGATGAATTGTCGGAAAGAACGACGTGCGCGCAGCCTTGCGCTCAGTGTCGCTCAAGAGCGAACAGGCCTTGTAGAGTCGGTGATTCGACCAAGCGTTGTTGCGCGCCAGCCCGCAGAAATAATCCAGCGCGCCGGGCTTGGAAAGCACTACAGTTTCTCCAGCGGTCGCGACTTCGCCAGCCGGTCGAAGGCGACCAGCGATTCCAGCAGCATCGGTAGTTGCTTCAGCGGCACCATGTTGGGCCCGTCCGAGGGCGCGCGGTCGGGCTCTTCGTGGGTCTCCATGAAAACCGCGGCGACGCCGATCGCGACCGCCGCGCGCGCCAGCACCGGCACGAACTCGCGCTCGCCGCCAGAGGTGCTGCCCTGCCCACCAGGCTGCTGCACAGAATGCGTGGCATCGAATACCACCGGGCAAGCGGTTTCGCGCGCCAAGATCGGCAACGACCGCATGTCGCTCACCAGCGTATTGTAGCCGAAGGAAGCGCCGCGCTCGCAGACCAGCACCTTGTCGTTGCCGCTGTCGGTGATCTTCTTGACCACGTTCTTCATGTCCCAGGGGGCTAGGAACTGGCCTTTCTTTACGTTTATCGCGCGGCCGGTCCTTGCAGCGGCAA
The DNA here is from genome assembly GCA_050728975.1 of Kiloniellales bacterium. Taxonomy (GTDB): domain Bacteria; phylum Pseudomonadota; class Alphaproteobacteria; order Kiloniellales; family JBOHKJ01; genus JBOHKJ01. Next base: position 8,075 of record JBOHKJ010000060.1, read on the forward strand.
CCAGCAGGTTGGTCTGGCGGCAGAGAAAAGCTGGGATCTGCAGCACGTCGACTGCCTCGGCGACGGTGGCGCACTGCTCCGGCTCGTGGACGTCGGTCAACACCGGGCAGCCGTGGGTGTCGCGCACCTCGGCCAGGATCGATAGTCCCTCATCCAATCCAATCCCACGGTTGGAGCCGAGCGAGGTGCGGTTGGCCTTGTCGAAGGAGCTCTTGTAGATAAAGCCGAGGCCGAGCTTGCCGGTCAGCGCCGTGAGCGCCTCGCCCATCTCCAGCGCGTGACTGCGGCTCTCGATCGCGCAGGGACCGGCGATCAGGGTCAGCGGCAGGTCGTTGCCGATCTCCAGCTTGCCAACCTTGACGTGGCGTCCGTTCAGCATGGTCATCCCACTTCCGGTCACGAGCGCGCGGCCACCGCCGCCAGCGCATCGCCCTTCAATTCAAGGATCCGCGCCTCGGCGTCGAGGGCGCCCAGCTCCTGGTAGAACTTGATCGCTCCGCAATTGCCGTTCAAGACGCCCCAGGTGAGCGAGCGGCCGCCGCGCGCCTGGACCAGGCGCGCCAGCTCCGCCATGAGCAGCCGGCCGAGCCCGCCGCTGCGCGCCGCCGGATCGACGTTCAGGTCGATCAGCCAGACCCCCATCTCGGCGAGGTCGGAATCGTAGAAGGGCTGGAACGAGGCATAGCCGGCGACCCCGCCAGCGACTTCCGCCACCAGGACCTCGAACAACGGCTTGTCGCCGGCTCGGGCAAGGCGGACGGTTGGGGTCGCGGCGAGCATCGCGGATTCTCGGATCGGGCCGCTCGTGGGGTCGCTCACGCGAGAGCCGAGGCGGCCGGCAAGCTAGCTAGCCCTTCTTGCGCCGGCTTTTCTTCTCCGCGGCCGCCGCCTTGGCGACGGCTTCCTTTTCGGCGGCCAGCTTGTCGGCCTCTTCCTTGTCGGCGGCCTCCTTGGCC
>JBOHKJ010000061.1:0-6514 GCA_050728975.1 Kiloniellales bacterium
CAAGGACCGCCGCGTCATCACCTACGGCTTCTCCCCCCAGGCCGAAGTGCGCGGCCTCAATGTCGAGCACAGCAGCGGCCGCTCGATCTTCGAGGTCGCGATCAGCGACCGCAGCGGCACGCTCGACCGCGAGGTCGGCGGCTACAGCCTGCCGATGCTGGGCCGGCACAACGTCGAGAACGCGCTCGCCGTGATCGCGGTCGGCTACGGCATGGGCCTCGACGACGCGGTGGCGAAGCAGGCGCTGGCCACTTTTGCCGGCGTCAAGCGCCGCTTCACCAAGACCGGCGAGGCTGGCGGCATCGCCGTCATCGACGACTACGGCCACCATCCGGTCGAGATCGCCGCGGTGCTGAAGGCCGCGCGCCAGGCGACCGATGGCCATGTCATCGCGGTCGTCCAGCCGCATCGCTACACCCGCCTTCGCGACCTCTTCGAAGGCTTCTGCAGCTGCTTCAACGACGCCGACCAGGTGCTGGTCGCCGAGGTCTACGCGGCCGGCGAAGCGCCCATCGAAGGCGCCAGCCGCGATGCCATGGTCGAGGGCCTGCGCGCCCGCGGCCACCGCCACGCCGACGCCTTGGAGGGACCCGAGGCGCTCGCCGGGGAAATCCTGAAGCGCGCCAAGCCCGGCGACCTGGTGGTCTGTCTCGGCGCCGGCAACATCACCGCCTGGGCCCACGCGCTACCCGGCGAGCTGCAGAAGATGCTCGACGGCCGCCGCTCCGGCGCCGCTTCCGGGGGGAGGCGATGAAGGCCATGGCCGAGCGCCTGCCGCCGCGGCTGATCGAGCGCCTGCCCCCGATCGCGGGTCGCGTCACCGAGAATGCGCCGCTCGCCGGCATCACCTGGTTCCGGGTCGGTGGTGCTGCCGAGGTCATGGTGCGCCCCACCGACCGCGACGATCTGGTCGCCTTTCTCGGCGCGCTCCCGGCCGACGTGCCGCTGACCGCGATCGGGGTCGCCTCCAATCTGCTGGTGCGCGACGGCGGCGTGGCCGGGGTGGTGCTGCGGCTCGGCCGCGGCTTCGTCGAGATCGAGGCCAAGGGCCAGGAAGTCATCGCCGGCGCCGGGGCGCTCGACCTCAACGTCGCGACGGTCGCCAAGAACGCCGGCCTCGGCGGGCTCGAGTTCCTGTGCGGCATTCCCGGCACCATCGGCGGCGCGCTGCGCATGAACGCCGGCGCCTACGGGCGCGAGATCAAGGACGTGCTGGTCTGGGCCGAGGCCGTCGACCGCAGCGGCAAGCTCCATCGGCTGACCAACCAGGAGATGGGCTTCGGCTACCGCAGCGCGCAGGTGCCGGAGGACTGGATCTTCCTCGGCGCCTGCCTGCGCGGCCGCGCCGATGCCCAGCAGACCATCGCCGAGCGCATGACCAAGATCCAGCAGTCGCGCGCCGAAACCCAGCCGATCCGCACCCGCACCGGCGGCTCGACCTTCAAGAACCCGAGCGGCGCCAAGGCCTGGGAGCTGATCGAGAAGGCCGGCTGCCGCGGCCTGACGCTGGGCGGCGCGCAGGTCTCCGAGAAGCACTGCAACTTCCTCATCAACAGCGGCCAGGCCACCGCCGCCGACCTCGAGCGGCTCGGCGAAGAGCTGCGGCGCCGCGTCCTGGAAGCGAGCGGCATCGAGCTGGAATGGGAGATCAAGCGCGTCGGCCGCTTCGCCGACGGTGCGCGCGGCCCGACCCCGGTCGAGGAGCCCTCGTCATGAGCAAGACGGTGGCGGTCCTGATGGGCGGTCGCTCTTCCGAGCGCGAGGTTTCGTTCTCCAGCGGGCGCGAGTGCGCCAAGGCGCTGCGCGAGGCCGGCTACCAGGTGCGCGAGGTCGACGTCGGCCACGAGGTCGGCGCGCTGATCGCCGCGCTGGAGCCGAAGCCGGACGTGGTCTTCAACGCGCTCCACGGCCGCTGGGGCGAGGATGGCACGATCCAGGGCCTGCTCGAGCTGCTCGACCTTCGCTACACCCATTCGGGCGTCATGGCCTCCGCGGTCGCCATGGACAAGGTCATGACCAAGCATCTGGTCGCCGTCGAGGGCATCGCCTCACCGGAAGGCGAGATTGTCGCGCGCGCCGAGCTGCTGACGCGCGAGGTGATGACGCGCCCCTATGTCATCAAGCCGAACAACGAGGGCTCCAGCGTCGGCGTCAGGATCGTGCTGGACGGCGACAACAGCCCGCCGATCACCGCCGACGACTGGCGCGACTGCGAAACGCTGCTGGTCGAGCGCTACATCCCCGGGCGCGAGCTGACCGTCGGCGTGATGGGCGAGCGCGCGCTGACCGTTACCGAGCTGGCGCCGACGCAAGGCTTCTACGACTACGCCGCCAAGTACACCGAGGGCCGCACCAAGCACACGGTTCCCGCGCCGGTGCCGGGCGCGATCTTCGAGGAAGCGATGAGCGCGGCGGTGGCCGCGCACCGCGTCCTCGGTTGCCGCGGCGTCACCCGCTCCGACTTCCGCTACGACGACCAGGGCGCTCCTCCGGGACGCCTCTATTTCCTCGAGATCAACACCCAGCCGGGCATGACGCCGCTCAGTCTCGTTCCCGAACAGGCCAAGCACGTCGGCATCGGCTTTCCCGAGCTCTGCTCCTGGATGGTGGAGAACGCCGCATGCGACTACTGAATCCATTCGGCCGCAAGAAGCGGCACGGCCAGGGGCGGCGCAACCGCTACACCCGCGGCCGTGGCCGCCGCCAGCCGCTGGTCACCCTCCGGCGCGCGCTCTATGCCGGCGCGGCACTGAGCGCGGTCCTGCTGCTCGCCGGCGGCACGCTGCTGTGGCAAAGCGGCTGGTTCGGGCGCCAGGCCGAGCGGATCGAGCTGGCGGCGCTGGCGCTCACGGTCGACGCTGGGCTCGGCGTCGACGAGGTTCTGGTCGAGGGGCGCAATCGCACCGCCGCCGCCGACATCATCTCGACCCTCAAGGTGGAGCGCGGCCAGCCGATCCTGGCTTTCGACACCGACGCGGCGCGCGCCAAGCTGGAGAGTCTCCCCTGGGTGGAGAGCGCCGCGGTCGAGCGTCAGCTCCCGGGATTCATCTACATCCAACTGATCGAGCGCCGCCCGCTGGCGATCTGGCAGCACGACGGCGCGCTACGCGTGATCGACAGCCACGGCGTGGTGGTGCCGGGCGTGGAAGTCGCGGGGTTCGCCGAGCTGCCGCTGCTGGTCGGCGCCGACGCGCCGCAGCACGGCTTGGCGCTGATCCGCCTGCTGGAGAGCGAGCCGGCGCTGCGCCCGCTGGTCAAGGCCGCGATCCGCGTCTCCGGCCGGCGCTGGAACCTGCGCCTCGACAACGGCATCGACGTGCGCCTGCCGGCCGACGACCCGGGCCGCGCCTGGGCCGAGCTGGCACGCATCGACCGCGAGAACGGCCTGCTCGACCGCGGCATCGTCACCATCGACCTGCGCCTCCCCGACCGCCTGATCGTGCGCCCGGCGCCCAAAGGCGAGTCGGCGGGCGAGAGCACCTGAGCGCGAGCGGACAGGCGGGAACGGGAAACGGATCGACAACAAGATGAAAAAGCCCCCCATCCGGACCAGAAGCGGCCTGATCGCCGCACTCGATATCGGCAGCAGCAAGGCCTGCTGCTTCATCGCGCGCGAGAACGAATTCGGCGAGCCGCGCGTCGTCGGCATCGGCCAGCAGGCAAGCCGCGGAATGAAGGCCGGCACGGTCGCCGACATGGAGGCGGTCGAGGCCTCGGTCCGCAAGGCCGTCAGCGCGGCCGAACAAATGACCGGCGAAACCATCGATCGCGTCGTGGTCAACCTTTCGGGCGGCTATCCGGCCTCCAGCGCGGTCGACGTGGCGGTGGCGATCAACGGCCATGAGGTCGGCGATGCCGACCTTTCGCTGGCGCTCTCGCGCGGCCGCGCGAGCGGCGAGAACGGCGAGCAGCGCGCGCTGATCCACTCCATTCCGGTCGCCTATTCCATCGACGGCAGCCGGGGCATCCGCGATCCGCGCGGCATGTTCGGCGAGCAGCTGGGCGTCAACATCCATCTGGTGACCGCGGCCCCGGGCGCGGTGCGCAACCTCACCACCTGCGTCGAGCGCTGCCACCTGGAGATCGCCGGCTTCGTGGTCTCGCCCTATGCCGCCGGCCTGTCGGCGCTGGTCGAGGACGAGACCGATCTCGGCGTGACGCTGATCGACATGGGTGGTGGCACCACCACGATCGCAGTCTTCCTCGACGGCAAGGTGATCTACACCGACATCGTGCCGGTCGGCGGACAGCACATCACCAACGACATCGCCCGCGGGCTTTCCACCTCGCTCAACAATGCCGAACGGATCAAGACGCTCTATGGCCATGCCGTGGTCGCACAGAGCGACAGCCGCGAGGTCATCGAGGTGCCGCAGGTCGGCGAAGAGGAGAATGGCGAGCCGCAGCAGGTACCGCGCTCGCTGCTGGTCGGAATCATCCAGCCACGTCTCGAAGAGACCTTCGAGCTGGTGCGCTCGCACCTCGAAGCGAGCGGCTTCGACAAGGTGGCCGGGCGGCGCGTCGTGCTGACCGGCGGCGCAGCGCAACTGCCGGGCCTACGCGAGCTCGGCGGCCTGCTGCTCGACCGCCAGATCCGCATCGGCCGTCCGCTGCGCGTCTCGGGTCTCGCCGAGGCGACCGCCGGGCCGGCCTACGCCACCTGCGCCGGATTGCTGATCTACGGTCTCGCCGCGGATTCCGCGCCGGGACTGGAGGTGTTGCAGGAAGCGACACCGCCGGGCGGCCTGATCGGCCGGTTCGGCCACTGGTTCCGTGAGCATTTCTAAGGAGGAGAAGCGCTCGCTGGAGACGGCCGGTTCGTCCGCCGAACAAACGGACGGCCCGGTCGAAGCGACTACCGAAACTCTCTCGCAAGCCCTGGAGGCAAAGAAGATGACCCTTAACCTCAACGTACCGCAGATCGAACCGGATCTCAGCCCGCGGATCACCGTCATCGGGGTCGGTGGGGCCGGCGGCAATGCCGTCAACAACATGATCGAATCCAACCTGGAGGGCGTCGAATTCCTGGTCGCCAACACCGACGCCCAGGCGCTCGCACAGTCGCACAGCGAGCGGCGCATCCAGCTCGGCCGCAACATTACCCAAGGTCTGGGCGCCGGCTCGCGCCCCGATGTCGGCCGCGCCGCCGCCGAGGAAGCCATGGAAGAGATTCTCGGCCACCTCGACCGCGCCAACATGGTCTTCATCACCGCCGGCATGGGCGGCGGCACCGGCACCGGCGGTGCACCGGTGATCGCGCGGGCCGCGCGCGAAGCCGGCATCCTGACGGTCGGCGTGGTGACCAAGCCGTTCCACTTCGAAGGCGTGCATCGCATGCGGCTCGCCGAGAACGGTATCCAGGAGCTGACGCAATACGTCGACACGCTGATCATTATCCCGACCCAGAACCTGTTCCGGATCGCCAACGAGAAGACGACCTTCGCCGACGCTTTCAAGATGGCCGACGACGTGCTCTATTCCGGCGTGCGCGGCGTCACCGATCTGATGGTCATGCCGGGCCTGATCAATCTCGATTTCGCCGACATCCGCGCGGTGATGACCGAGATGGGCAAGGCGATGATGGGCACCGGCCAGGCCGAGGGCGAAGGCCGCTCGATCGCCGCCGCCGAAGCCGCGATCTCCAACCCGCTGCTCGACGACGTCTCGATGCGGGGCGCACGCGGCGTCCTGATCAACATCACCGGCGGCCCCGATATGACGCTGTTCGAGGTCGACGAGGCGGCCAATCGCATCCGCGACGAGGTCGACCCCGAAGCCAACATCATCTTCGGCTCGACCTTCGACCAGACGCTGGAAGGCAGGCTGAGGATCTCGGTGGTGGCGACCGGCATCGACATCGAAGCGGCCGAGCAGCCGCGTCCGGTGACGCTGTCGCTGGTCTCCAGCCGGGCCCAGCAGCAGGCGGCGGCCCAGCAAGCCGCGGCTACGACTGCCCGCGCCAACCAGGTAATCGGCCGCGGCCAGCCGGCGATCGGAAACTACGGGCCGGCGACTGCCCGGGCGCTCGCCATCGAGCCGGAGCTCGAGGACGAGACCCTGGAGGCCGGCGCACTCGAGCTGGCGCAGGACGCGCCGAGCGAAGCCGAGCCGGAAACGGCCGAAAGCGAGTCCCAAGAGGGCGAGCCCCACCGGGGCGACTTGGGCGAGGCCGAATTCGAGACCGGCGAGGGCGAGCCCGAGACGGCGAGCCTGAGCGTCGACGAGCTGCTCGAGCCCGAGGAAGGATCGCTGCCGGAGGAGGACATCTTCATCGCTCCGCCGCCGGTGCGTCCGGAGGCAAGCGAGCCGCGTCACGGCGCGGCCGCTCCGCGGGCTGGCGATCCCTTCGCGGCGGCGGCGATCGCCAATGCGGCGCGGCGCGTGGCGCCGAGCCGCGAAGGCATCTTCGCTCCGGCCAAGCGGGGCGGCGGGCTGTTCCGCCGCATGACCGGCAGCGCCGCCCGGGCGCTGGCGGCAGCGGCCGAACGCGGCGCAGCGCCGCTCGAGGAAAGAG
>JBOHKJ010000062.1:0-8630 GCA_050728975.1 Kiloniellales bacterium
ATCCTGACGCACCTCGGGCCCGCCGAAGCCGCTGCAAGCGCAATGCCAAGCCGCCGGCTCACGCCAAGAGCCGCGGAATCCAGCGGCTTTTCGCATCTTGGTTAAGGTCGCTTGACCATGAATCCGGCAAGTCCTGCCGGCCGCGGCTAGGCAAATTCGACCGCCCGGGCGTTCTCGCCCGGCAGCCTTTGCCGCCCCAACGCCGGTCCGCCGCGGCCCAGGCGATGACGGGCGGCGCCCTGCCCGCCCCCGCCGGCGGACAGGAAAGCTATTGCAGCAGCGCCAGCAGCGCCTGCGGCAGCTGGTTGGCCTGCGACAGGGCCGAGACCGAGGCCTGCACCAGCACCTGGGAGGAGACCAGCTTCGACTGCTCTTCGGCGAGATCCACGTCCATGATGGCTGAGCGCGCCGCGGTCAGGTTCTCGAGGCCGGTTGCGATCTGCTGCTCGCGGAAGGTGAAGCGCGAGCCGATGGCGCCGACGTTGGCGCGGCCCTCGGAGATGGCGTCGATGGCGGTGTCGACCAGACCCATGGCGCTCGCCGCAAGGGCCGCCGTCGAGACGCTGGCGGCGCTGAGGCCGAGGCCGGTCGCGGTGAAGGTGCTGACGCCGGTGGCGATCGTGGTGATGTTGACGGTGATGTTGTCGCCGACCTCGCTGCCGACGAAGAAGTTCACGGCGGTCGAGAACTGACCGCTCGAAGTGTCGAGCAGCGAGGCGCCGTTGAAGCGCGTAGTGCTGGCCATGCCGTTGATTTCCTGCACCAGCTGCAAGAACTCGGCATTGATGAAGCCGCGCTCGGTGTCCGAGGGCACGCCCGACAGCGACTGGGCCGCCAGCGCCTTCATGCGCTGGAGCACGTCGCCGATGCGCGCCAGGCCGCCGTCGGCCACCTGCATGACCGTGACGCCCTGGGCGGCGTTGGTCGCCGCCTGCCGCAGCACGTTGATGTCGGCCATCAGACGGGTGCCGATGGCGAGACCGGCGGCATCGTCGGCCGCCTTGACGATGCGCGAGCCGCTGGCGAGCTTCGAGACCGAGCTCTCGGAGGCCTTGTTGTTGAGATTCAGAAACCGCAGGGCCGAGTTGGCGGCGGTGTTCGTCGTTACGGTAGGCATTGCGAAAATCCTTTCACGCTCGGCCCCTCGACAGGGCCTCGGCAGCCGTCCTGGATGCCATTGGCGGCCTCCGCGCACTCTTTAACCAGGCACGCGACCAGCCAAAATCGTCGTTGCCAGGACATTGAGCAAAGCTCGTGCCAAATGCCGCGCTACGCGGAAAGTCAATACCTTCCAGAATGTTATATGGTTAACGAGGAGCTTACGAAGAGCCGGCAGGAAGTTTGGAGGAGCTCTTCGCTGCAGCTCTTTCCGGAGGCCCGGCAAAGACTGCCGGGCAAGTCCGCTCGAAAAGTCCTCGAATCGTGCCGCCGTCAGTGGTTAACGGGCAGCGCGCCACGTAGTGCTGCCGGATCCCAGGTGGCCAGCTACCAAGGTCGCGATCTCCGCGATCTCGGCCGCCGTCAGGTCGGGATGGCAGGGCAGCCCGATCACTCGTTCGACCAGCTCCTCGCTGACCGACAGGTCGGCCCTGGGACAGGCGGCGAAGACCGGATCGCGATGGCAGCCGGCACCCCACCAGCTGCGGCTCTCGACCCCGGCCGACGCCAAGGCCTCGATCAGGGCGGAGGCGCCAGGGCGCTGGAGGGCGAAGCTGACGGTAGCAGCGACCCAGCCGTCCCAGCCGCCGGGCTGGGCCGCGATTCCGGGCAGGCCGGCGAAGGCCTTGCGATAGGCGGCATAGACCGTGGCGAAGGCGCCACGGCTATCCTCCCAGAGATCGAGGGCGGCGAGTCCGAGAGCCGCCGCGTGCTCGCTGAACTTGGCATTGATCCCCGGCAGAGCTGCCGCCCGCTCGAGCGGCGCTAGGTTGGCGCCAAGGCGGAAGCCGAAGCTGGAAAGCGAGCGTACGCGTGCGATCAGCTCCCGATCGCTGGACAGGATCAGGCCACCCTCCCCAGTCCCTAGGATTTTAGTCCCATGAAGGCTGACCATGGTCGGGCTGCGAGCCGGCTTTGCGCCATCGAAGCTGGCAGCGCCATCGATCACTGCCGATATTCCGGTCCGGGCGGTGAAGGCGTCCCAGGCTGCGGCCTCGACCGGACGGCCGAAGACCGAGACCGGCATGACCGCCGCGACCAGTCCCGGCGCGGCAGCGAGCGCGGCCTCGGCACCGGCAGGCTCGAGCGCCCAGCTGGCCGGGTCGACGTCGACGAAATAGGGCGTCAGGCCGGCAGCCGCCACGGCACAGGCGCTGGCCGTGAAGGTAAAGGCCGGAATCAGGCAGAGCGCGCCGGGGGCCGGCTCGAGAGCCTTGAGCGCCAAGGTCAGGCCCAGGGTGCCATTGGCGAGCGCGGCCGCCGAGCCTTCGGAAAGGCCATAGCGGGCGGCGATCCGGGCCTCGAACTCGCGAGCCAGCGGGCCGAAATTGGAGTACCAGCGCGCTTCGTCTATACGCCGGAGATAGGGTAGCAGTGCAGAGGCATCGGCCATGCGCGGGCGCATGACCGGGATGCGGGCCCGTAGCCGGCCCAACGACGTTGGGATGTTGGGATCGCTCGACATGGCTGGCCAACTCCGGGAGCTTGGGCGGCGGCCCCTCCCCTCGCGTTTGTCTTAAATCCCCGCTGGTTATCGCCTCGTTAACTACACGACAGCTACGATCCGAACGGCCATGGCGGCGACCCTCAAGGATCGAGGGCGCAGGGTGCCGAGGCAGGACCTTGATATGCCAGCGAAAGGCGTCATGGCACGCAAGGGTATCATTCTCGCCGGCGGCTCGGGGACCCGGCTGCATCCCCTGACTATCTCGGTCAGCAAGCAGATCCTGCCGGTCTACGACAAACCGATGATCTATTACCCACTCTCCAGCCTGATGCTGGCAGGGCTGAAGGAGATTCTGGTCATCTCTACGCCCGAGCATTTAGGACTGTTCCAGCGCCTGCTGGGCAACGGCCAGGAATACGGCATTTCGCTCTTCTACGCAGCTCAAGCAAAACCCGATGGTCTGCCCAGTGCTTTCATCATCGGCGAGGAGTTCCTCGCCGGCGCAGCAGCGACGCTGATCCTCGGCGACAATATCTTCCACGGACAGGGCCTGGTTCAACAGCTGCGCGACTCCTGCCGCAGGGAGCGCGGCGCAACCATTTTTCCCTATGTGGTGAAGGATCCCGAACGCTACGGCATCATCACCTTCGATGCTGACGGCAAGCCGGCCAGCATTGTCGAGAAGCCGAACAACCCGACCTCGCACTACGCCATAACCGGTCTCTATTGCTTCGACTCCCGGGTCTGCGAGCTTGCGCGTGGTCTTAAGCCCTCGGCGCGTGGGGAAACCGAGATTACCGACTTGATCCGCCACTATCTCGAACGCGGCGAGTTGCGTGTGGAGGTTCTCGGGCGCGGGATTGCCTGGCTTGACGTCGGCACCCACGACGCGCTCGCCGAGGCGGCGGCCTTCGTCCAGGCGATCGACCACAGGCAGGGCATGAAGTTGGCCTGCATCGAGGAGATCGCCTGGCGTCAGGGATGGATCGACGGCCAGCAGCTGGTGCGCCTTTCCGAGCGCTACACCAGCTCCAACTACGGCCGCTATCTGCGTGAGCTACCGGAGGACCGCGCATGACCGCCCAGCCGACCTACCGTTGCCTGGTCGAGCACTACGAGGCCTGTCTGGACGTCCACGGCGTCAATCATCGGGGCGTAGACTGGCCCGACGAAAAAGGCATGGCTTTGCGCTTCGAGGTTATGCTCGGCCTGCTGCAGGCGCCGCCGCCACACGCACGTCTGCTCGACCTCGGCTGTGGACCCGGCCTGCTGCTCGACCACATCGCGCAGCGTGGCCCTGGCACTGCCATTGCCTACAGCGGCATCGACCTCTCGCCGAAAATGATCGTCGCCGCCGAGGCGCGCCATCCGCATGCCGACTTCTCGGTTCGCGATTTGCTGAAGGAGCCGCTCGCACCTCGATCCTTCGACTACGTGGTTATGAACGGTCTGCTGACCGAGAAGCGTGCGCTGTCACAGGCTCAGATGGTGGACTTTACCCAGCGGATGATCTGCGCCGCGTTCGAGGCCGCCGCCATCGGCGTCGCCTTCAACGTCATGAGCAGCCACGTCGACTGGACTCGCGACGATCTATTCCACTGGCCAGCAGACGAGCTGCTGGCTTTCGCCGTCAAGCACCTTACCCGTCACGTCGTCCTGCGCGCCGACTACGGCCTCTACGAGTATACGGCCTACCTCTACCGCGCCCCCAACGGAGCGCGAGAGGACAATCGACATGCCTGAATCGGGGCGTCTCGGCACCGAGACTTACGATTTGATCGTGGTTGGCGGTTCGGTTGGCTGCCTAGTCGCTGCCGCCGAGGCAGCACGCGCCGGCAAACGGGTTCGGCTGTTCCTGCCCGAGCGCGGTGTGGGCAGCGGATTTGCCGCGCGCGCCTTCGAGGGACGGCGGCTAGACATCGGCACCCGTCTCTTCGACCTCAACGACCGCAGTGGAGCGGCGGTGCCAGCAGACCTTACCGGCTACCGCGTCGGCAACGACTACCGACCATATATGCGTTTCATCAGGCGCTTCGTTGAAGAGCTGCTGGACGGCCGGGTCAAGGCGTTGCCTACGACGCTGATGTCGTTCGCGGGAACTTTGGTGCCCGATTTCCTCACCACCCTCGATCTCTCGACCCTGCCGAGCCTGGTCGGCAAGGATGCACTCGCCGCAATCTTCAAGGAGACCGAGGCGATCTTAGACGCCGATCCTGCGCACCCGGCCACGCTCGGCCGTAATGCTTCGCCCGATCTCTCAGGCATTCCATACGAGGCGGCCTCGCTCGCCAACCACGGCGAAACCTTCCATCGCCAGCTAATCGCGCCCTACAGCACGAAAGTCTATCCCGACGGCTGGAAGTCGGTGCCGGCCGACCTCAGGCACAAGATCTGGTCGCCGCTACTCTATGCCAAGACCATCAATCAGGCCTGCAGAGGCACGCTGTTTCGCGGTCGCGATGCGCTCTCCTTCCACACCGTCGACGGTGCCGACTTCGGCGCCTTCATCGATCGTCTATTGGTGCGCATCGAAGGCTGCGCCAATCTCAAGGCTTCGCGCTACGGTCGTCTATTGCAAATCGCGCGTAGCGGCGATGCGCACCTGCTGTCGTTCGACGGCCCAGGCGCGCCCTTCCTGGTGCGCGGCCCACTCGCGCTCGGCCTTTCGATCGCCGACCTCGCGGCGCTCGATGGCGGCGATCCGGCGATTGACCTGCTGACGATCGGCCTCGCGTGGGTCGAGGTGCCGGAGGATGATCTCCTCACCGACGCGAGCTACATAACGGTCCATCAGGCGGACAACCCGGCCTATCGCATCTCGTTCGGCGGCAGCGGCGCACCTGACGGCTGGCGACTGGTCAACGTCGAGCTGACGCCGCGCTTGCCGCGCCAGGAATACGGCCGCGGGGTCCCGCTCGCGCTCGAGCGCGCGGGCCTCCTGGCCAGCTCGGCCAAGGCGCGGCTGCTGGACGGTATTTCGGAGCTAAAGATTGCAGCGCCGACACTGCACAATCGTGCCCGGCTCTATGCCGCCAAAGTCGCACTAGCCGAGCGTGGCGTGGCCGCAAGCTACATCGGGACCGCGGGCGAGATGGCACGCGATCAGCTCAACGATCACATCTTACAGGGCCTCGCGATCGCACAGGAATCAGCGGCCCTGGCCGAGCCGATCGATGAAGGTCGCCGCGCCCTTGCCTAAGAGGCGCGCGTAGCGGCCGCGTAATAGGGCGGAAAATAGCCACCGCGCCCGCCGTCGGCGATCGCCTGGGAGAATCCGCTCGCCCGGCAAAGACGAGCGAAGTCGGCCGAGCGATAGATCTGCTTCAAGGCGAGGGTTTCGCGCGGTGTGGCGCCAAAGCGACGCTTGAATTCGGCCACGCCGTCGTTGGGGCGAATTCCGCCACCGAGATTGAACCATGAGCAGCCGGCCTTCTTCGCCGCGACCATGGTTAGCCAGATCAACCCCGCCGAATGATCGCGGCATCCCTCCACGCTGGCGAAGAAGAGGTATTCGGCGCAGCCGGAGGCGAGTGCCGTCATGGCGACAGCCTCTATCTCTCCGGAGTCACTCAGAGCGCCCAGCAGGACGATAGAGTCTTCGGCGCTCAAGCGGCGCAATGCTGCTTCGCCGAACTGGTAGACGCTGGCAGCCCCCAAACGCGCCATTGACAGCGGATAGAGCGCGACAAAGGCCTCGGTAAGCGCTGCACGCTCGCTGATCACGGTTACTTCGGCGAGCCAGCGCCTGAGGGAAGTACGACGGCGCGACGACATGGCGCCGATCAACGCCTCGCGATCCGAAGCGAGATCGATCAAGTAGACCAAGGCACCGCTAACAGCATCCGCACCCCAGTCGAGATCTCGAGGCGCCAGCAACGGATGAAGGCCGAGATAGCCGGAGGTAAAGCCCTCTGCCTCCGCGAAGCTGCGCCAGGCACGCGGCAGATCGTCGAGGCGGCCTCTACCGACGAACCCGCCGAATCCGTAGGGCGTCACCAGGTCGCGGCTACCGGAGAAACGTCGCTCCGCGATCGGACAGATCGCGCGCGCGCCCTCACCTTCCGCCACAAAGAGGCGCAGCTCCTGCCCAGAAGCGAGCGCCATGGCGGCGTTGTAGCCGAGGCTATGGGCTGGCGCGACGGCGATGCCGTCGAGTGCGCGCGCCCAATCCTGTGGTGCGTCGAGGCCGATAGTGCGGGTCACGAGACGCGGTGCGACCATGATCGCGCGATCCGGGCTAGGCCAGCCGCTCGCCGGAGGTCAGCGACGGCTCGCAGCGGATCGCTGCCGCCTCTCCGCCACCGCACTGAACGACGGCGGCGCCGCCCCGGTCATAGCCAAGCACGGTGCCGGGAGCGGTACCGCGCTGGCCCTCGCGTGGATCGGCTGCGCAAGCTAGCACCGGCACGCGGGCTCCGTCGCGACGCTCGGTAAAGGCCGGCGGCATTGGCGGCGGGAGCGCTCGCACCAGATTGAAGACGCCGCGCGCCGGGCCCGACCACTCGATTCGGCTGTCGTCCGGTCCACGCCGGCGAGCATAGGAGTGGTGGCCGTTCTGCGATCGTCCGACCGGCAGGCGCCCATTGGCCGAAAGCTCGCCAAAAAGATCGAGTGCAACACGCGCCGAAAGCCGGTCGAGATCCCTGGTCAGAGTCCAGAGATCGTGACGGTCCTCAATCGGGATTGCGGCCTGGCGCAAAATGCGCCCGGTGTCGACACCGGCGTCTATGGAATGGACCGTAACGCCGGTCTCCCGCTCGCCGTTGATCATGGCCCAGGAGACTGGATGGACGCCGCGATAGGCTGGCAGCAGCGAGGAGTGGATATTGACGCTGCCAAGACGCGGCGCCGAATAGACCTGCTGTTGCAGGAGATTGAAACGGCAGACCAGCAGCAAATCGAGCTTGCTGAGCCCGATTTGCGACTCCTCCAGGCCTTTGCTGCCGTGAACCGGAACACCCTTGGCGGTCGCCCAGTCGATCAGCGTTGCACTGTCGTCTTCCAGCGCGCCCTCGGGCCAGGCGACGAAGGCCGGCAGGAATCCGGCGCCGGCCAGCGCTTCGAGAACAGCGATGGCTTGTGGCTTGCAGCCGGCGAACGCCCAGCGCGGGCTTAGGCGATCTTCTTGCTCTGGCGATCCCATTGCATCGACTCGGCCACCTTCTGCCACTCGCTCGGCTGCGGGAAGGTGGCATAGCTTGGCCGAACTCGCTGTCTCGCATCCGGATAGGAATAGGGGTCGAGCAGCACCTGGATGTTCTTGCCGTCGAGATCGATATGATACTCGAGCCAGAACCAGAAGCGGCCCATGTCGCGATTAAAGGCAACGTGCTGGTCGGCCTGTCCGACCCACTGGATGATGTTCCACATCAGCTTGCCCTCGAGGATCGCCGCCCAGATGTTCTGCGGCACATAGAGCGTTTGCTGCACGGCGCCCTTGTCGTCCCAGTCGAAACGAACGCCGTCCTTGGGACTCGACTTGGCGACGAAGCTGAAGTTTGCCTGCGGGCCCTCGATATAGAATCGGAAGCGCGCGGTGAAATCGATATGATCGCGGGTCATCCACCTCTCGACAATCTCGGTGCGGCGGCGCGAGCGCGCTTCGAGGTTGGTCAATTCGACGTCCTCGAGCCAGGCATTGATCGAATCGATCTTGGTCTGGAACAACGCCTTCACCTTGGCGATCTCGTCCAACATGTTGTCCCAGTCGACTTCCGGATGATTGCGCTCGACGCCGCCGGCCTTTGTCCAGATATCCGAGGGGTAAAGAATCACTGGCTCGACGCCGGTATGGCCGTAGTCGCTCCTCACCATCTCCAAGAACAGTTTGATGGTGGTGCGGTTGGCCCAGTTATTGTGAAAGTACTTGTCGTCGAGCCAGCAGAAATCACCAGCGAAAGGCACGATTCGGTCCGGCTGAACGAAGTCGAGCAGACGCCGCTGGTCACGAAAGGCGACCTTTCGGGCTTCGGCGGCCCTACGCATCTCCTCTTCCGGCATCCGGAAGCAGCCGGGAAACATGGTG
>JBOHKJ010000063.1:0-8067 GCA_050728975.1 Kiloniellales bacterium
CAACATGAGCCCAGCGCTCCACCGAATGCCGAACACCGCGAAAGAAGCCCCATCAATCCTCACCTGACAGCAGGTTGGACCAGCGCCAAAATCCGCTACCCGACGGATTCTTCAGCAGCCTGCTAGAGGATCTTCAGCACCGCTTCGGGTGGGCGGCCGAGCGCGACCTTGCCGTCGGCCACTACGATCGGCCGCTCGATCAGGATCGGGTTCTCGACCATCGCCGCGACGAGCCGCTCGCGCGTGAGCTTGGGATTGTCGAGCTTGAGCGCCGCGTAGGGCGCCTCCTTGCGGCGCATCAGATCGCGCGGCTCCATGCGAAGCTGCTTGAGGAAGCGGTCAAGAGTCTTGGCATCGGGCGGAGTCTTCAGATACTCGATGACCTTTGGCTGGATGCCCTTCTGTTGCAGCAGTGCCAAGGTCTCCCGCGACTTGCTGCAGCGTGGATTGTGATAGATCGTCACCGTCATAGGCTCGCCCCTCTGTCTCGACGCCAGGACCCCGCTTGCGCCGCCCGGCCGCACGCGCTCGGCGGTCATGACAACGCCTTATTAACCGTCTTTCAAGACCTCGCGCGGCACTCTCCCAGCGGTCTCCAGGGACTATCCGGACGGCAGGGACGCGTTGAAGCACCTGATCTTCTTCGCCGCTTACAGCGGCCTTTCGCTTCTGGCTGCCCTCTTCGCACTCGAAGTGCAGGCGCCCTTGCCATCGGCTTTCGCTGCGACCCTGGGCGGCCTGCTGTTCGTAACCGGCGCTCTGGTCCACGAGATCTATGTCCGGGCCGGACGCGAGACGCTCTTCGGCCAGCAACTCCTGGCCTTGCGGGACCGCTTCTACGATCTCCAGGAATCGCAGCAGGCGCTTGCCCGCGACCTCGAGCGGCTGCGCGCCGTGCTTCCGGCGCCGGGCGGTAGTGGCTCCGAGGCGATGGTGGCGGAGCTCCGCCTAATGAGGAACGCGCTTTCGCGCCTCGAAGGTAGCCGCACCTCCAAGAAGGCACCGCCCGAGCAGGTCTCCGATCGGAGGGAGCCGATTGTCGGCCAATCGCCGCTCGCTGCGTCCCCCCGGCACCATAGCACTCCTGGCTCGGCGGTGCCGGATGCGCTCACGCTGCTGTCGCGCGATCAATTGCTCGATGCCGTCGAAGCCGCGCTGCGCGATGACCGAGTCGATCTGGTGCTGCAGCCGATCGTGACTTTGCCGCAGCGCAAGCGCGCCTTCTACGAATGCTTCTCGCGCCTGCGCACCGACGACGGCGAGGTGATCGTTCCCGAGCAGTACATCTCGCTGGCCCGCGAGGCGGGCCTCATCGTCGCCATCGACAACATGCTGTTGTTCCGCTGCGTGCAGCTGCTGCGCAAGGTACAGCGCAACCAGAGCGACGTCGGATTCTTCTGCAACATCTCGCACCACACGCTAGCCGACGACGAATTCTTCGGTGACTTCACCGCCTTCCTGGCGGATAGCGAGCAACTCGGCCAGCGCCTGGTGTTCGAGTTCGCGCAATCGGATTTCGGCGACTGGCGTCCCGAGGAGCTGGGCGGCCTCGAGCGCTTGGCCCGGCTCGGCTGCCGCTTCTCGCTCGACCGGGTGCAGGACTACACGCTGGTTCCCGAGGCCTTGGTCAAGCATGGCTTCGCCTTCGTCAAGCTCGATGCCGCGAGCCTCTTGAAGGCGCCGCCGTCGATCCACAGCTTCATCGCCGGGCTGCGTCGGGCCGGGCTCGAGGTGATCGTCGAGAAGATCGAGGAGGAGGCCGCGCTGAAGGAGCTGCTGGAGTACGGCATCGACCTCGGCCAGGGCTATCTCTTCGGCGAGCCGCGGTACGCCCGCCTCAACGGCTGAGACGAGGCCCCAGTTCGAGCCGCTGCGCTCGCAGCCTTGGCCTGCCGCGGTCCCTGTGGCAGAAACGGCCAGCTTCCCGCCAGCCAGGCGCACGCGGACTTTCCCGACGATGACGGCGATATCCAGCGAAACCATTCCGACTCTGAACGGCCTCTCCGAGCTGGCCGAGAGCTACGACGGCTTCATTGTCGATCTCTGGGGCGTGCTCCACGACGGCGTCGCCGCTTTCCCCGAGGCGCTGGACGGGCTCGGACGGCTGCGTGCGCTCGGCAAGCGGATCGTGATTCTCTCCAATGCGCCGCGACGTGCCCAGGCGGTCGCCGACCGCAACGCGGAAATGGGAATCGGGCCGGAGCACTTCGATGCCATCGTTACGTCCGGCGAGATGACTTGGCGCCACCTGAAGGAGCGTCGCGACCCCTGGTATCGCGCACTCGGACGGCGCTGTCGCACGATCGGGCCGACGCGCGACCACGGACTGCGCGACGGGCTCGACTACGATTTTGTCGAGACGGTCGCGGACGCCGATTTCATACTGCTGACCGGCGCACTGACCGTCGACGACCGGCCCGAAGAGTATCGACCACTGCTGGACCAAGCCTTGGTGCGCCGTTTGCCGCTGGTCTGTGCCAATCCGGACCTCGTAGTGATTCGCGGTGGCCGCCGCGAGATCTGTGCCGGTGCGATCGCCGCGCTCTATTGCGAACTGGGCGGCGAGGTGCGCGCGCACGGCAAGCCGAGCCGGGAGATCTACGAGCGCTGCTTCGCGCTGCTCGGCATCGCCGCGCGGCAGCGGATCGCCGCGGTCGGCGATTCGCTGGCGACCGACATCGCCGGCGCTCAGGCGGCGGGTATCGACGGGCTTTTCGTGCTCTCGGGCATCCACGACCAGGAGCTGGCTCTCGACGAGCGCGGCCGCGCGTCGCCCGACCGTCTGGCCGCCCTCTGCAGCCGCTATGCGGCCCGGCCGCGCGCCGTCCTTCCACACTTCCGTTGGTAGCTGCAAGCTCCACCGGCTGCATCGCCAGGCAGGGATCCTCCGTATAGGTTGGGAACCCGAAGGAACGCACCATGGCCGCCCGCGTCTTTGAACGCGACTTCGATCATCCGCCCGAGCGTGTCTGGCCGATCCTGGGCGACACGGCGCGCTTCAACGAAGCCTCTGGCCTTCCCAAGCACAAGATCGAAGAAACGCCCGAGCCCGACGGCTCGGTGACCGCGATCGCTTCGACGCGCTTCGGGCCCTTTGCGCTGCGCTGGCGCGAGATCCCGGTCAACTGGGTGGCGCCGCGCTGGTTCGAGCATCGGCGCGACTTTCTCGTCGGTCCGCTCCGAAGCCTGACGGCCCGGCTCGAGCTCGCGCCGCGCGCGGGCGGCTGCCGGGCGCGCTATCGGGTCGAAGCCGTGCCAAACGGTCTCGTCGGCCGCCTGCTGCTGGCCGGTGGGTTGCTGCGCGCGGCTGGCGGCGCGTTTCTCAAGGCAGCCGATCAGGTCGAGCTGCATCTCGCGACGCCGGAGCTCCCGGCCTTCCCCTATCGCGCGCCGCCCGCTTCGGAGGCTGCCAAGGTGCGGACCGCCGACCTGGTGGCCGAGATTGAGCGCGCCGGCCACGGTCACGGTCTGGCCCCGCGCCTCGCCGTGCATCTGCTGGAGGGGCAGGAGGTCGATCTCCTGCATCTGCGCCCGCTCAGGCTCGCGCGCACCTGGTCGGCCGCGCCGCGCGACACGATCGAGCTCTGTCTATCGGCGGCGCGGGCCGGCCTGCTGGAGCTCACCTGGTCGCTGCTCTGCCCACGCTGCCGCATCGCCAAGGCCGAGGTGCCGAGCCTCGACCGGCTGCCCAAGGGCGCGCATTGCTCCAGCTGCAATATCGACTACGAGGGCGATTTCGCCAGCAACGTGGAACTGGCCTTCCGGCCGGCCCCCGCCATTCGTCCGATCGAGGGCGGCGAATATTGCATGATGGGCCCGATGACGACCCCGCACGTGCGCCTGCAGGTGACTTTGCCGCCTCACGGGAGACGAGTGGAGGCGGCCGAGCTGCCGGGCGGCGCCTATCGCGTCAGGACGCTGGAGCCCGGCGCGGTTTGCGACCTCGACTGGCCGGGTGGAGGCTTTCCGGAAATCGTCCTGGGCGACGAAACGATCGCCGCCGGTGTGCCGGCCGAGACTGGCACGGTCGCGCTCGAAAATCGGACAGCGAGAGCACGAACCCTGGTATTGGAGGAGCGGCCCTGGGCCAGCGATGTGCTGACCGCCGAGCGGGTCACCAACCTCCAGGCCTTTCGCGATCTCTTCTCGGACCAGGTCCTGCGGCCCGGAGACGAGGTTTCGCTGCGCAGTGTTACGCTGCTCTTCACCGATCTCTCGGGCTCCACCGCGCTCTACGGCCGAATCGGCGACGCCGCGGCCTATCATCTGGTGCGCGAGCATTTCGCCTTCCTCACCGCCATCGTGCGCGAGCACGACGGCAGCGTGGTCAAGACCATCGGCGACGCCATCATGGCGGCCTTCGCCGAGCCGGGGCAGGGGCTGAAAGCCGCGCTCGCGGTCCGGGCGGCGGTCGCTGACTTCAACGCCAAGTCGGGGCTGCCGCCGATCGCCATCAAGCTCGGCCTCCACCGGGGGCCCTGCATCGTGGTCACCCTCAACGGCCGGCTCGACTATTTCGGCTCCACGGTCAACCTGGCGGCCCGCCTCCAGGGCGAGGCCCGCGGCGGCGATATCGTCCTCTCTACCCAGTTCGCCCAAGACCCGGCGGTCGGGCCGATCCTGGCCGGGCGGGCCGCGGGCCGGGAGAGCGCCCGGCTGCGGGGCTTCGAGAATCCGGTGGAATTCCTGCGCCTTGGCGATTAATCGCCGCGCCGTTAAGCGGCCGTTAATTAGACTTGGTAACCATTGGAGTCCTATAATTCCAATCGATTGGCGGACGGCGCTCGAATTTTGGAACTCTCTATGGCCGACTTCCCCAAGGCGACACTCGACGGCTGGCGCGCGCTTGCGCGCGACGAGTTGAAGGGCGACGACGCCGAGAGTCTGACCTGGCCGACCCTCGAGGGAATCGCCGTCAAGCCGCTCTATACCGCTGCCGATCTGGAGGGACTCGAGACGCTGGGCAGCCTGCCGGGCTTCGCGCCGTTCCTGCGCGGGCCGCGCGCCACCATGTACGCCGCGCGTCCCTGGACGCTGCGCCAGTATGCCGGCTTCTCGACCGCCGAGGATTCCAACGTCTTCTATCGCAAGAACCTGGCGTCGGGGCAGATGGGCCTCTCGATCGCCTTCGATCTCGCCACCCACCGCGGCTACGATTCCGATCATCCGCGCGTCGTCGGCGACGTCGGCAAGGCGGGTGTCGCGATCGACTCCGTCGAGGACATGAAGATTCTCTTCGACGGCATTCCGCTCGACCGCATGTCGGTTTCCATGACCATGAATGGCGCGGTGCTTCCGGTGCTGGCCGGCTTCATCGTCGCCGGCGAGGAGCAGGGTGTTGCTCAGGAGAAGCTGACCGGAACCATTCAGAACGACGTTCTGAAGGAGTTCATGGTCCGCAACACCTACATCTATCCGCCCGAGCCATCGATGCGGATCGTTGCCGACATCATCGAGTACACGGCGAAGAATCTGCCGCGCTTCAACTCGATCTCCATCTCCGGCTACCACATGCAGGAAGCGGGCGCCACCTGCGTGCAGGAGCTGGCTTTCACGCTCGCCGACGGCATCGAGTACGTGCGCGCCGCGCTCGCCAAGGGTCTGGCGGTCGATTCCTTCGCGCCGCGCCTCAGCTTCTTCTTCAACATCGGCATGAGCTTCTTCATGGAGATCGCCAAGCTGCGCGCGGCCCGCTACCTCTGGGCCAACCTGCTGAGCGATCTCTTCGGCGCCAAGGATCTGCGCTCGCTGATGCTGCGCACCCATTGTCAGACTTCGGGCGTGTCGCTGACGGAGCAGGACCCCTACAACAACATCGTACGCACCACCGTCGAGGCGCTTGCCGGCGCGCTCGGTGGCACCCAGTCGCTGCACACCAACGCGCTCGACGAGGCGGTTGCGCTGCCAACCCCCTTCTCGGCGGCGATCGCTCGAAACACCCAGCTGATCCTCCAGGAGGAGACCGGCATCACCAAGGTGGTCGATCCGCTCGCCGGCAGCTACTACCTCGAAAGCCTAACGGCCTCGATGATCGCCGAGGCGAAGACGCTGATCGACGAGGTCGAGGCGCTGGGCGGCATGACCAAGGCGATCGAATCCGGAATGCCGAAGCTCAAGATCGAAGAAGCGGCCGCGCGCCGCCAGGCACGCATCGACCGCGGCCTCGACGTCGTGGTCGGCGTCAACAAATATCGCCGCGAAGAGGCCGATCACGTCGAGATCCTCGACATAGACAACCAGAAGGTACGCAGGCAGCAGATCGCGCGCCTCGAGAAGATTCGTGCCAGTCGCGACGAAGCACGCTGCCGCGAGACGCTCGCTGCGCTCACCAAGGCGGCGGCGGAGAAGAGCGGCAACCTGCTCGCGCTTTCGATCGACGCGGTCCGCGCGCGCGCCACGGTGGGCGAGATCTCCGATGCGCTGGAGCAGGTCTACACCCGTCACCGCGCGGTGATCCGTTCGGTCGCCGGGGTCTATGGCGCGGCCTATGACGGCGACGAAGGCTTCGAGCGCATCTGCCAGGAAGTCGACGCCTTCGCCGAGCAGGAGGGCCGCCGGCCGCGCATGCTGGTGGTCAAGCTCGGCCAGGACGGCCATGACCGCGGCGCCAAGGTGATCGCCACCGCCTTTGCTGACATCGGCTTCGACGTCGATATCGGCCCGCTGTTCCAAAGCCCGGAAGAAGCGGCGTGGCAGGCGGTCGAGAACGACGTCCACATCATCGGCATCTCCAGTCAGGCGGCAGGTCACAAGACCCTGGTGCCGAAACTGCTGGCCGAACTGAAGAAGGCCGGCGCCGACGATATCATCGTCGTCTGCGGCGGCGTCATCCCCCCACAGGACTACGAGACCCTGCTGAAGGCAGGCGTCTCGGCAGTCTATGGCCCAGGCACATCGATTCCCCATGCAGCTCATGAAATCCTCGGCATCGTCCGCCAGCGCCGCGCCGCGGCCTGATTCCTCACCCACGGCCAAGGGCGGCGCGTTGGTTCCGGCGCCGGCGGCCGACGTCCGTTTGGCGCGCCCCGCGGTCCCCAAGGCCGCCTATGGCTCGCTGATCGCGGTCGGCGGCCTTGCCTTGGCGGCCTCGGCCGGCTGGCTGTTTGCGGTCGCCTGGTATGTCGGCGAGTACATCGGCTGGGAAACGCTCCAGGTGCTGTTGCCGCACGAGCAGGCGCTTTCCCTCGCCGGCGCCTTCCTGCCGGTTCTCGTCTTGTGGCTGGTGGTCCTGGTGGTGCTGCGCGGCGCGGCAGTGAGCAAAGCGACCCGCGCGCTGATGGAGCAGTTCGACAGCCTGGTCTACCCGCCCGAGGCAGCGGCCGACCAGGTGCGCCGCATCGGTCTCTCGCTGGCCGAGCAGGCCAAGGTCTTGAACGACACCTCCGACACCCTGCTCACCCGGCTCGACCGCCTGTCGAAGGCATTCCGCGAGCAGACCCAGGAGCTGACCGGCGCCAGCCTGCGCGCCGCCTCCCAGAGCGAGCGCGTCGGCGAAGCGCTGAAGAGCCAGTTGGGTGAGATCGAGACGGCGCGCGCGCAGGTGGCCGAGTTGCTGGCCGAAAGCGCCAAGGACAGCGCGGCGGCCCTGGCCGCCGAGCGTGACGCCTTGCTGGCGGCGCTCGCGACCCGCAACGAGGAAACCGGCGCTGCGCTCAAGGACCAGTTGGACGAGATCGAGATGGCCGGCAAGCGCATGGCCGCGCTGCTCGGCTCCAGCCTGGATGAAAGCCGCAGCGCCATGATGATCGAGCGCAAGACACTGGTCGACGCGCTCGCCGACGGGCGCACGCTGGCCGCGGAGACCCTCTCCGGCCAGGTGACCGAAATCGAAGCGGCGGGCAAGCGCATGGAAGAGCTGCTGGCCGCCAGCCACGGCACCATCAAGTCTGCGCTCGACGAGCAGCGCGCCCAACAGTCCGCCGCGCTGACCGGCGACCTTTCGGCGCTGGAAGCGGCCGGCCGTCGGATCGCCGAGCTGCAGGAAGCCAACCGCCGTGCCGGCGATTCCACCATGACCGAAGCCGAGGGGCGCCTGCGCGCCACCCTCTCGTCCACGCGGGCGGAGAC
>JBOHKJ010000064.1:0-3811 GCA_050728975.1 Kiloniellales bacterium
CGCCACAAGTGCCGTTGGTGGCGCGGAATTCGGCCATCGCGTCGGTTCCGTCCGAGGCGTTGGTCACCTCGATTTGGACTGGCAGATTCTTGTCGCCCTTGAGGCGCAGTGCGTCGGCCGCGAGCACTTGATCGCTTCGCGCCAGATCGGCGGCTTGGGTGTTCGTCAGGTGCTCGGCGAGCTTCGGCGCGAAGGCGCTCGGATTGTGCTCGATCACGCCGCGTTGCTGGTAGGACCAGAGCAACGCATAGGTAACAGCCGAGCTGAAGCCCGAGACGGCCGCCACGCCGAGAACGAGCAAGATCAATTTTCTCATTATCCCCTCTTCCGAACCGAGATAGCTTTGCCGATTCGGAGCCTAACAGGGGCGGCCCTGCTGCGTCTCGCCACCTGGAGCGCACTCCGAATGCTACGAGCTCGAACGCCATGACGCCCGCCCACTCCCAGTTCGCCGAGTGGTACGCCTGGGCGGCCTCGATCCCGCTGATCGGGCTGGTGATCGGCCTGGCGTTCCGCAACCGGGCGAAGCTGGCCTCGGAGGTCTTGCGCCTGGAGAAGGCGCTCGCCGAGCATCGCCTGGACGTCGCCAAGGGTTACGCCTCCAACGAAGAGCTGCGCGAGGTCGAGCGACGGCTGACCGTGCGGATCGCCGCGATGGAGCGCAATATCGTCGCGCAACTGCAGATGGGAGCAAAGTGATGCTGGTCTCCGCCCCCGCGCCCTACCTGGCCGCGGCCGCCGCCGGGCTGATCCGGCGCGCCGCCGCGCCGGCCACGGCCGCGCTCGACGAAGGCAAGCGCGTCGAGCTGGTCCAGGTCAACAACAACGTCAACGCGCGCGTCCGCTATACGCCGGATGCGGCGCGCGATCTCTGGCGGCCGGCGGTCGGCGAAGGAGACTGCGAGGACATCGCGCTCGCCAAGCGCCAGGAGCTGGCTTCGCGCGGCTGGCCGCTGGGGGCGCTGCGCCTCACCACCTGCCGCACGATCCGCGGCGTGCCGGCGAGCGGCCATGCGGTGCTCTCGGTCGTGACTGACGAGGGAACGCTGATCCTCGACAATCGCGGGCCCGGCGCGCATCCGCAGGAGCGGATGGAAGCCGCCGGCTACGAGCTCCTGGCGCGCGAGCTGCCCGGCAACCTGCAATGGGAGTACCTCGGCGAGGGCAGCAGCCTGGCCGACATCCTGGCCGCCATCGCGCCGCGCCCGGAGCCCGGTCCCGACGCGCCGGTTCCGCCGCCCTTTCCCGGCACTGCGGAAGGGCCCGTAGACGACCCCGCTCGCGCCGCCGGCCAACCCGCTCGCCCGGGGGTTGCCGCGCTCGACTGGGCGCGCTGGCCGAGCTTCACCCGCGCCGAGATGGCCTGCAAGTGCGGCTGCGGACAAGCCTCTGTCGACCCGGCCTTCATGGACCGCCTGCAGGGGCTGCGGCAGGCTTTCGCCGCGCCGCTGCCGGTCACCAGCGGCTATCGCTGCGAGCAGCACAACGCGCACGTCAGCACGACGGGGCACGAAGGGCCGCACACCAGCGGGCGGGCCGCCGACATCCGCATGGCAGGCGCCGCCGCCCAGCGGCTGGTCCAGCTCGCGCTCGCCCACGGCATGACCGGGGTCGGCCTGAAGCAGAACGGCCCTCACGAGGGGCGCTTCGTCCATCTCGACGACCTGCCCGAGGCCGCGGGCCGGCCGCGCCCGACGATCTGGACCTATTGAGGAGGCACGAAGGCTCATGCTGCAGCTCCTGGCGGGCCCGCTGGCCCAGCTCGCAAGCACGCTGATCGACAAGCTGTTCGTGACCGAGGAGGAGAAGGCGGCCGCCCGCGCGCGGCTCCTGAAGCTGCACCAGGACGGCAAGCTGTCGGAGCTGCAGATCTCGATGAGCGCGATCGTCGAGGAGGCGCGCTCCGCCGACCCCTGGACCAGCCGGGCGCGCCCGACTTTCCTATACCTTATCTACGGGGTGATCGCGCTCTGCTTCCTCGGCGGCACGCTCGGCCTCTGGTGGCCGGGCGAGGTGGCCCAGGCGGCTGCCAACATCGAGGCGCTGCTGGGCGCGGTGCCCGACGACCTCTGGTGGCTGTTCGGCACCGGCTACCTCGGCTACACCGGCGCGCGCAGCTTCGACAAGTGGCGGGCAAAGAAAGACGCCTAGAAATGCAGCTCGATTGTGGGAACGAAGCGCACCCGCGCGCCCGGCGCCACGGTCGGCAAGAATCCCCACGCGAAGGTGTCAGGCCGATCGCTGTCACCCTCCTCGTCGGCTGCGACTAGAACGATCGCGCAGGGGCGATCCTTGCGGCCCTCCTCCGCGCCGACGGCTTGCTCGTCGCGCCAGAGATTAGGAGTAGCTGACTACGAGACCCGGCGCCGGCGCCGGAAGCGCCATCAGCTATTCCAGGTCGTCCAGGCTGTAGCGATGCTCCGCCGGCCTCTCGGCCGCCTCGATCGCAGCAATCTCGGCGTCGGTCAGCTCGGATGCGTGGAGAGCGCGGCGTTGAGCCTGCTTGAGCCGATGGAAGGCCCTGGCCGACACGATATAAACCGTCTCCCGGCCGTACTTTGTAACGCGGACCGGCTCCACGAGCGCCCGGTCATGAAAGGTGCCGAAGTTTTTCTGCACTTCACAGGCGGAAGCTGTAACGACCATGGAATACCTCTACTTCTGTAACTTACGAAACGTGGACAGATTGCATGCGATTCTAGGGGCTTAGCGGTCAGGAACCGCCGAAGCTTGACGTGGTAATGCAATTGCATTACATTACGCCGCGTAACCTGGAGGGCCGCCATGGTCGTTCTCGAGGCCGAGAGTACTTTGACAGAGCGGTACCAAACGACCGTTCCGGACGCCGTACGGCGCGCGCTGCATCTGCGAAAGCACGACAAGATCGTGTACAAGGTAGCTCCCGACGGCAGGGTATTCCTTGAGCGCGGCACCGCCGGGGAAGAGGATCCCGCGCTCGGCGCGTTCCTCGAGTTTCTGGCGCGGGACATCGCGTCCGGCACAGCCGCCGTTCGGCCGGTCACGCCGGAGCTCGTCGAGCGAATCGATGCGCTGGTCGGCGACGTGAAACTCGACCTGGACGCGCCGCTATCGCCCGACGATGAGTGATGGCTGCCGAGCCTCCGCTGGTCGTCAACGGCTGGACCATTTTCGCGCATCCGCTGTTTCTGGATCAGCTCGACGTTCTGATCGGAGACGTGGAGCAGGCGCGATCGAAAGACCCGGCCGGCTATAAGCGGAAGAACGCAGCAAAGCGCCTGGCTGCTATCGCGAGACTCGCTTTCCAGATGGTTCCGCAAGACCCCGAGCGCAGCGACTACCGGCAAGGCGACACGCTCGGCGTCGACAGGAAGCACTGGATGCGGGCCAAGCTCTTTCAGCAGTACCGCCTGTTCTTCCGCTTCCGCAAGGCCGAGAAGATCATCGTCTATGCCTGGGTCAACGACGAAAGCTCGTTGCGCGCCTATGGCAGCAAGACGGACGCCTATAGCGTCTTCAGGAAGATGCTGGACAAGAAGCGGCCGCCGGACGACTGGACGGCGCTTAAGGCTGAATGCCTGGCGGCCGGAGCTCGGCTGACCGCCGCCGCCGATCGCGTTACGTCCGCTTTGTAGCTGCTTGCGCGACGCGCGCGGCAGCGGTTGACGCCGCCGGCCGGGACGGCGGAAGCTGGGACCAAAGGCGCCGCTTGCGGCGCCTATTCGACGGCAGGTGCGGCATGGCGGATTCCCGGAACCGGCGGCGCGCTCCCGACCAGGGCGTAGGCGGCGATCTCCCCCCGGCGCGAGAGCACGGCGCGATGGAGCACGGC
>JBOHKJ010000065.1:0-1825 GCA_050728975.1 Kiloniellales bacterium
GCCTCGACCTTCGTCACCTCGCGGATCCGGTACTCCTCCCGGAGGAGGGGCACGACCTTCTGGTCGAAGAGCTGCCACGCGGTCCGCCGCAGCTGCCTCAGGATCTCCCGCCCGTACTTGGCGTAGGTGTAGTTGCGGAAGTCGGCGCCCTCGTCGACGAAACGCCGCCCGCGCGCGTTGACCATAATGCCGAAGGGATAGGAGTGCTTCTGGAATTGGTCGCCGACCGCAAGATCGCCGAACTCCGGCGCGTTCATCTCCCAGCCGACCGCGTGGCAGCCCGACCAGTTGCCGTAAGACGCCGCGCCGATCTCGAGCGCCATGCGGATGCCGTCGCCGGTGTTGAAGCGGGTGCCGCGCACCTTGGCCATCTCCCACCCCGGGCCGAGATAGCGGGTGCGCCATTCGGGGTTGGCCTCGAAGCCGCCAGCGGCCAGCACCACCGCCTTGGCCGGAACCGCCTCCGGCTTGCCGCCGCCGCGCCGCACCTGGACCCCGGTGACGGACCTGCCGTCGAACAATAGCTCGACCGCGCGGCTGTCGTACTGGATCGCCACCTGGCGCCGCCGCGTCGCCGCGCTCAACATCTCGACCAGGCCCGGACCGCCGCCCACCGCCTCGACGGTCAGGCCGCCCCAAAACTTGAACCGGCCTTCGACCTTGAAGGCTTGGCGGCCGTAGATCGGGACGAAGCGCACGCCGCTCTTGCGCAGCCACACCATGGTGTCGCGCGAGCGCCGCACCAGCAGCTCGACCAGATCGGGATCGCAGCGATACTGCGTCACCCGGAACATGTCGTCGAAGAACTTGTCCTCGCTGTAGGTGCCAAAATCCGTGGTCGCGACCTCTTCCTCGGTGAGGTCCGGCATCACCGCACGGAGATCCTCCAGGCCGTCGTAGGCGAAGCGCACCGCGCCCGCGGTGAAGCGGCTGTTGCCGCCGCTCTCGGCCTCCGGCGCGCGCTCCAGCACCAGTACGCGGGCACCGCCCTCGCTCGCGGCCAGCGCGGCGCAGAGCGCGGCGTTGCCGGCCCCTACCACGATCACGTCATAGGCGTCCTCGCTCATTACTGTCGGCTGCCTCCGAATTCTCCCCGGCGAGGGGTTCGTATATAGGAAGGCAGCCGCGAGGGTCCAGAAGTCGATCAGTCTGGCTGGACCGGCCATCGGCGGCGGCGATAGGGCGCAAAGATTGCGCCGATGGTCGCCGGAGGACAACGAGACGGCTTGGCGAGCGGGCTAGGATGCGGCATACAGCCACCCTGAGCCCGCATGCGCTACAACGCCTTCACCCTCCTCGCCAACGCGCTCAACGGCAACCGCAACTGGCAGCCGGCCTGGCGCAAGCCCGAGCCCAAGCCGGCCTACGACGTCATTATCGTCGGCGGCGGTGGTCATGGGCTCTCGACCGCTTACTACCTGGCCAAGGAGCATGGCATCACCAACGTGGCCGTGCTGGAGAAGGGCTGGCTCGGCAGCGGCAACATCGGCCGCAACACCACCATCGTGCGCTCCAATTATCTGCTGCCGGAGAATAGCAAGTTCTACGAGTGGTCGTTGAAGCTGTGGGAGGGACTGAGCCACGACCTCAACTACAACGTCATGTTCAGCCAGCGCGGCGTGTTGAACCTCGCCCACTCGCCGGTGCAAATGGACTCCTACGCCCAGCGCGGCAACGCGATGCGAATCGCCGGCATCGATTCCGAGCTGATCGGCCTTGCCGAGGTGGCGCGGCTTTGCCCCGGCCTCGACCTTTCGCCGAACGCGCGCTTTCCGGTGCTGGGCGGCCTGCTGCAGCCGCGCGCCGGCACCGCGCGCCACGACGC
>JBOHKJ010000066.1:0-3849 GCA_050728975.1 Kiloniellales bacterium
AAGCTAGCTCGGATACAGGATCGACGTGTCCAGGCGGACAATCCGCACCGTCACCAGCACGCGATGAAGAGCCCGGCGATGCCGGCACCGACGATCGTGGCCTTCAAGAGCCTTCTTGTTCCTTTGCGGCGAAGGGCGAAGGGACCGTGGTGGCCCCGGCTGGATTCGAACCAGCACTCCGGTTACCCGGAAGCAGATTTTAAGTCTGCTGTGTCTGCCATTCCACCACGGGGCCCGTCGCACCGGGAGCTGTCCCCAGGCCGTCCGGCGCGGCCGGCAGTCTAGCAAGATCGCCCGCCAAGGCCACCGGATAGGGCTTGGCTCCGCCCGCCGCAACCGGGCCTGGCCCGCGCAACTCCATCCAATCCGCCGGCCAGCCTGGCGGCGGCCCAGATCTTTTCGGGTGCTTCTACGGTCAAGGGTCCCTTAACGCCGAGGCGCTAGCTTTACCACGCCGTCGCGCCCCTGGCCGTCCCCCTTGAGGAGTGCCCGCCCTTGACCTCGATCGATCTGGAGCGATCGCCCGCCGTTTCGAAGGCGGCCAACGAATCCTCCCCCGCGCTCGATTCATCGCTCCGCTGGTCGCCGCAATTCGAGACCGGCATCCCGTTGCTCGATTCCGATCACCGCGCCATGGTCGCGCTGATCAACCGCGCCGCGGGCGAAGCCGCCGCGGGCTATCGCGAGTCGCTCGCCATCACGCTGCGGGAGTTGCGCCGCATCTCAGCCGAGCATTTCCTGCGCGAGACGGCGGTGTTGCGCAGCTTCATCGCGAGTCCGGACAAGCCGGAGGCGGCACCGGCGATGCGTCTGCGCCTGCTCGACGGCGTGATCGCCGAAGTGGAAACGCTGCCGCCCGGCCGGGTCGCCGCGGAAGCGCTGGCGAGCGTCGCCCAACGCCTGACGGACTGGTTCCTGCGCCAGACCGTCGGCCAGGACGCGAAGCTGCGCGCCTACTTCGAGCCGCGCTGATCCGGAGCGAATCGCGATCGAGTGGAGCCGAATCCGGTTTGCGGCGATTCCATCCGACCCGGATCTGCTCTAAGTCGGCCCGCCACCGAGGCCCGGTCCGCCGCCGCGCCTTCTGAGCTGGCGGCGCTCCAGCGCGCGGAACAGCAAGGGCGCTGCCATCACGATCATCAGGATGCGGACGATGTGATGGCTCGCCACCAGCGCCACGTCGCTGCCGAGCGCGACCGCGATCAAGCTCATCTCCGCCACACCGCCCGGCGCGTAGGCCAGCACCAGCGAGGGCGTCGGCACGCCGGTCAAGAGGTGCGCGACCTCGGCGAAGAGCAGCGCCGAGCCGACCAGGATCACCGTCACGCCGAAGCCGGCCAGCACCGTGCGCCAGATCAGGCTCAGCGCCGTGCCGGCGAAGCGGGTGCCGATCGCGCAGCCGATCACCACCTGGGCGGCGTTCACCAGCTCGAAGGGCGCCCTGGCTTCGCTCCAGCCGGCGAGATGAACGGCGGCGCTCGCCACCATCGGCCCCAGCAGCATGCTCGCCGGCAGCTTCAGCAGCCGCCCGCCGAGATAGCCGAGCACCGCGCAGGCGGTCAGCACCAGGAGATCGAGCGGCGCGGTCTCCAGCAGGCTGGGTCCACGCGCCGCCGCCGCGCCCGGCTGGTAGCCGTAGAGCAGCTTGAAGGCGAAGGGGATGGTCAAGACCACTAGCAGGATGCGCGAGGAGTGCGAGAGCGAGATGACGCGCAAGTCGCCGCCCATCTGGCTGCCGACGATCGCCATCTCGGTCAGACCGCCCGGCATCGAGGAGAAGTAGGCTGTGACCCGGTCGTAGCCGGCGACCCGGCGCAGGAAGCTGTAAGCGATCCCACCCGAGACTACCGCCAGCAGGGCCAGGACCGCGATGCTGATCGCGAAGTCGCCGAGCACGCCGACGATCTCCGGCGTGAAGCTGCTGCCCAGCATCACGCCCAGGATGGTCACCATCAAAGTGCGCAAGCCGGCACGCGTGCGCACCGGCAAGCCGGCCAGCGCGGCCACCAGCGTCGCGACCATGGCGCCGATCATCCAGGCGAGCGGCATGCGGAACTGCCAGGCGATCCAGCCGCCGGCGGTGCCGATCGCCAATGCCAGCAGGATCTCGGGAATCTTCGCCGGCCGCCGCTTCCGGCTGCGCGGCGGCGGAGGAATCTCGGTGAGCGTGTCGGCCGCCTCGGCTGGCGGTTCGACGGGAGTCTCGGCGGGGAGCTCGTCGCGCGCCATCGTCTAGGCGTGCCCTGTCAGGGGCAGGTCCGGCACTTCCCTCATGCCGCCAGGCGCTCGGCGAGGCGGTCCATAAAGGCTTCGCAGGCAGCGAGTTGCGACAGCGTGACGAACTCGTCCGGCTTGTGGGCCTGGTCGATCGAGCCGGGGCCGCAGAGCACCGCCGGCATGCCGCCCTCGGTGAAGAGGCCCGCCTCGGCGCCGAACGCGACCTTGGCGGTGGCATTGGCGCCGGCCAGTCCCTTGACGAAAGTCACCACCTCGTGGCCGGGATCGATGTCGAGCCCGACGATGGTCGACTTCTCCTCCCAGGAGAATCCGGTGCCCTCGACCCGCGCCCGCATGGCCGGCTCGATCTCGCTGCTGGCGTAGCGCTGGATCGCGGCCAGAATTGCGTGCGGGTCGTCGTTCGGCAGGTGACGGAACTCGAACTCGAAGCGGCAGTCGGCCGGCACGATGTTGAGCGCGGTGCCGCCATGGATCGTCCCGGTGTGGATGGTGGTGTAGGGCACGTCGTAGTCGCGATCGAACGGCCCCTTCTCGGCGCGCTCGGCCGCCATCTCGGCGAGGCGGGCGACGACCCGCGCCGCCGCTTCGATCGCGTTGACGCCGTGCGGCGCCAGGCTCGAGTGGCATTCGTGACCGTGGGCGTGACAGAGATAGCTCAGCTTGCCCTTGTGGCCGGTTACCACCTTCATGTCCGTCGGCTCGCCGACGATCACCATGCGCGGGCGCTGGCTGCGCGCTTTCAGCTTCTCGATCAGGCTCGGGATGCCGATGCAGCCCACCTCTTCGTCGTGGGAGAGGCAGAAGTGAACCGGCGTCTTGAGGCCGCGTGCCAGGAACCTGGGCGCCCAGGCCAGCGCGATGGCGATGAAGCCCTTCATGTCGGCGCTGCCGCGGCCGTAGAGCCGGCCGTCGCGCTCGGCGATCCGCCAGGGATCGCTCGACCATTCCTGACCGTCCACCGGCACCACGTCGCTGTGCCCGGAGAGCGCAACGCCGCCGCGGTCGCCGGGACCGAGCGTGGCGAAGAGGTTGGCCTTGGCGCCGCTGGCGTCGTAGACCAGCTCGACCTCGGCGCCGAGCTTCTTCAGGTAGTCGCGGGCGAACTCGATCAGGCCGAGATTGGATTTGTGGCTGGTGGTGTCGAAAGCCACCAGACGCTCCAGCATCTCGCGGCTTTCGCGGCTCGGGCCGCCTCGCTCTCTGGCCGTCTTCGGCATCGCTCCCCGGTCGGCGATTTTGCGTCCTGGCGATCCCGCAGGTTGCGGCTCTGCGGCCGCTACCCGGATACGCAAGAGGCTCGGAAGGCGGCCAGTGTGGCAGAAGGCCGGGGCCCTCGCCAGACCGGGCCTCGCAGGGGGGCTATGCTTTCTCGGCTTGGGAGCCGCGCGCGAGGCCCGCGACCGCGGCCGCCGCCTCCTCCTTCAGCCATTGGCGGAGCAGAAGAACCTTGGGCCGCTCCCAGTTGGCCTTCGAGGCCACCACATAGTAGGCGAAGCGCGCCGGCAGGCGCGGGCCGGGAAACAGCTCGACCAGGCGGCCGGCGGCGAGATCGTCGGCCGCCAGCACGTGGCGGCCGAGCGCCACGCCATAACCGTCGAGCGCGGCCTGAAG
>JBOHKJ010000067.1:0-1533 GCA_050728975.1 Kiloniellales bacterium
CGCCTGGGGCTACGCCCGCGGCGCCGATGCCCGCGGTGTCGACATCATCCAGAACTGCGAAGTGACCGGCTTCCGCGTCGAAAACAATCGAATCAAGGGTGTCGCGACGACGCGCGGATACATCGCCGCCAAGAAAGTCGGCTGCGTCGCCGCCGGCCATTCGAGCGTTCTGGCGGCCATGACCGGCATCCGCTTGCCCATCGAAAGCCATCCGTTGCAGGCGCTGGTATCGGAGCCGATCAAGCCGGTGCTCGACACGGTGGTGATGTCTGGGGCAGTGCACGTGTACGTCAGCCAATCGGACAAGGGCGAACTGGTGCTGGGCGCCGGCATCGACGCCTACAATTCCTATGCCCAGCGCGGCAGCTTGCACGTCATCGAGCACCAGCTCACGGCGCTCACCGAGTTGTTCCCGATCTTCAGCCGGCTGAAGATGCTGCGGCAGTGGGGGGGCATCGTCGACGTCTGCCCGGACGCCAGCCCGATCGTCGCCAAGATGCCGGTCGACGGCCTCTACTTCAATTGCGGCTGGGGCACCGGCGGCTTCAAGGCGACGCCCGGCTCCGGCTGGGTCTTCGCCCACACCATCGCCCAGGAGCGGCCGCACCGTCTCAACGAGGCCTTCGCGCTCGAGCGTTTCCAGAGCGGCTATCTGGTCGACGAGCACGGCGCCGCCGCCGTCGCCCACTAAGCGAGATCGAGCATGCTGCTGATTCCCTGCCCCCACTGCGGCCCGCGTGACGACAGCGAGTTCGCCTGCGGCGGCGAGGCGCACATCGTCCGGCCGAAAGATCCCGGCGCGCTGTCGGACGCCGAGTGGGCCGACTACCTTTTCATGCGCCAGAACCCGAAGGGTCTGCATCTGGAGCGCTGGATGCACGCCCATGGCTGCCGGCGCTGGTTCAATCTGGCGCGCGACACGCTGACCTACGAAGTGCTGGCGGTCTATCCGATGGGCGAGCCGCCGCCGCCGCTCCCACCGCGCAGCCACCTCTAGGAGCGCAGCCCAGTGAGCCAGGCCTTCCGCCTTGCCGATGGCGGTCTCGTCGACCGCAGCCGGACGCTTCCGTTCCGCTTCGACGGCAAGGACTACGCGGGGCATCCAGGCGACACGCTCGCCTCGGCGCTGCTCGCCAACGGCGTCCACCTGGTGGGCCGCAGCTTCAAGTATCACCGCCCGCGCGGCATCTTCTCGGCCGGCGCCGAGGAGCCCAACGCGCTGGTGACGCTGGGCGAAGGGGAGCGCAGCGAGCCCAACGCGCGCGCCACCCAGGTCGAGCTCTTCGCCGGCCTGAGCGCGCGGCCCCAGCACTGCTGGCCGCGTCTCGACTTCGACGCCGGGCGGCTCAACGACAGCCTGGGGCGCTTCTTTCCGGCCGGCTTCTACTACAAGACCTTCATGTGGCCGCCCAGGAGCTGGCCGCTTTACGAGCATTTCATCCGGCGCGCCGCCGGGCTCGGCCGCATCGACGCCGACCACGACAGGGCGCGCTACGACAAGAGCCACGCCCACTGTGACCTGCTGGTGATCGG